>NZ_SGTX01000016.1:0-63977 GCF_005435025.1 Halorubrum sp. CGM4_25_10-8A
GGTGACGGGGGGCGAGGGTCGGGCGGTCAGCGGCGAGTCGACCGCGAGGCGACCGGGCGGGCGCGGTCGGCTCGGGTGGCTCTTCGAGCCGCGGCTCGCGACCGTGGCCGCGGTGAGCCTCTTCATAGTCGTCCTCGCGGGGCTCGTTCAGGTGAGCTTCGGGGCATACTCGATGACGGTCGAGCAGGCGTGGCGGGCTGTCCTCGACCCGGCCGTCCTGCTCGACCCGCGGTGGTTCCTCAACTTCCTCCTCGGCGAGGAGCCGATGCGGGCGGTCACGGGGTTCCGGGGCGAGCTGCCGGAGCTCGCGCGCGAGACGCTCGTCGTCTGGAGCATCCGCCTGCCGCGAGTGCTCGTCGCCGTCGTCGTCGGGATGAACCTCGCCGTCTCCGGCGCCATCTTCCAGGCGGTGACGCGCAACGAACTCGCGAGCCCGTTCATCCTCGGCGTCTCCTCGGGCGCCGGGCTGACCATCCTGCTCACGCTCGTCGTGTTCGGCGGGCTCTCGGCGTTCCTCCCGCTGATCGCGGCGCTCGGCGGATCGGTCGCGTTCCTGATCGTCTACGCTATCGCGTGGAAGAACGGGACGAGCCCGGTCCGGCTCGTGCTCGCGGGCGTCATCGTCGGGACCGTCTTCAACAGCCTCCAGACGGGGCTGTTCTTTTTCGCCGACGACATCGGCGTCGTCCAGTCGGCGATCCAGTGGACGACGGGGTCGCTGACGGGGACCGACTGGGAGCAGGTCCGGACCGCGCTCCCGTGGACGCTCGTGGCGGTCGTGCTGTCGCTCGTCGGCTCGCGGCAGCTGAACCTCCTCCTCCTCGGCGAGCAGACGGCGAAGTCGCTGGGGATGTCGATCGAGCGGGTCCGGTTCGCGCTCTCCGGCGTCGCCGTGCTGGCGGCCGCCGCCAGCATCGCGGTGGCGGGGATCGTGAGCTTCGTCGGCCTCATCGTCCCGCACGTGGTCCG
Source organism: Halorubrum sp. CGM4_25_10-8A (assembly GCF_005435025.1). Lineage (NCBI taxonomy): Archaea > Methanobacteriati > Methanobacteriota > Halobacteria > Halobacteriales > Haloferacaceae > Halorubrum > Halorubrum sp. CGM4_25_10-8A. The sequence continues at coordinate 970 of NZ_SGTX01000016.1, forward strand.
GAATCTCGTCGGCAGCGATTACAAGCGGGTGATCGTCGGCTGCCTGTTCGTCGGCCCGGCGCTGATGGTCGGCGCCGACGTCGGCGCGCGCCTCGGGGTGAGCGTCCTAACCGGCGCGGACGCACAGATCCCGGTGGGGATCGTCACCGGACTGGTCGGCGGCCCGTACTTCCTGTACCTGATGCGGCGGCGGCAGAACGTGGGTGAGCTCTGAGTGTCCATATTCCGTGCGAACGCGACCGAACCGGAGGGATCGAGCGGCAAGACCGAAACGCGCGGCGCGAACGGCCCGCGCGACGGGACCGGACAGACAGGGGCCGGTGACGCGACCGGACCGACCGGAGCCGGCGACGCGACCGACGCGAGCGACCTCAACGCCGAGGACCTCGTGGTGGGCTACCCGACCGCCCCGGAGCCGGTGATCGACGGCGAGTCGATCGCGGCCGAGCCGGGCGCGGTGACGGCGCTCGTCGGGCCGAACGGCTCCGGGAAGAGCACCCTCCTGAAGGGGTTGGCGGACCAGATAGCGCCCGACGACGGCTCGGTCCTGCTCGACGGGCGCGACGTCCAGTCGATGGACGCGAAGCCGCTCGCGAAGCGGCTCGGGCTGCTCTCGCAGGAGCGCACGTCGCCCGAGAGCATCACCGTCGAGGACCTCGTGTACCACGGTCGCTACCCGCACCGGGGGTTCTTCGAGCGGACGACCGAGGAGGACGCTCGCGCGGTCGAGCGCGCAATCGACCTGACGGGCTGCGGCCACCTGCGCGACCGCGAGGTTGGGAGCCTGAGCGGCGGGCAGCGGCAGTTGGCGTGGATCGCGATGGCGTTGGCGCAGGACACCGACGTGCTCCTCTTAGACGAGCCGACGACGTTCCTCGACCTTCACCACCAGATGGAGGTGATGGAGGTAATCGAGACGCTCCGCGACGAGAGCGATGTCACCGTGGTCGTCGTCCTCCACGACATCGAGCAGGCCGCGCGGCTCGCCGACCGCGTGGTCGCGCTCAAGGGCGGGGAAGTCCGGGCGCGCGGCCCGCCGGAGGAAATCGTCACGGAGGACCTGCTCTCCGAGGTGTTCCGCGTCGACGCCGACGTGGTCGACACCGACCGCGGGCCGCGAGTCACGCCGATCCGCGCGCGCCACGAAGAGTGACCGGAACCGGTGCGGGGGAGCGACACGGTTTTAGGTCGCCCTAAAGATCGGAACGGTTAAATTGGTTTAGGCTAGCCTAAAAGTATGCGCAGAAGCGACGAGGCAGTCGACGGACACACCCGGAGAGCGTTCGCGAAGTACGGCGGGACGGTCGCCCTCGGCGGACTACTCGCCGGCTGTGCCGGCGGCGGCGCGGAGTCCGATCCGTCGGGGTCCGACGGCGGCGACGAGAGTTACGCCGCGTCGATCTCGCCGACCGGCGAGGTGACGTTCGAGTCGCCGCCCGAGACGGTGTTCACGCGGCTCACTCACCACGCGGGCATGGCGTTCGCCCTCGGACGGAGCGACGGGCTCACCGCGATGCACGCGCCGGACTACTACGACGGGCTCTGGAACCAGTTCGTCGAGCGGCTCCCCGGCGTCTCGCTCGACTGGTCGGGGCTCTACTCCTCGTGGCAGCCCGACAAGGAGAAGCTGTACGAACTCGACAGCGACGTCCACCTCGCCGACCCGGCGTGGATCACCCGGCAGGACGCGTGGAGCCGCGAGGACGTCGACGAGATCGCCGAGCGCGTCTCGCCGTGGTTCGGCAACTCCCTCTCCGACCGCCACCAGGAGCCGACGGGCGAGTGGGCCGACGGGTACCAGTACTACGGCCTCTGGGAGCAGTTCGAAATCGTCGCGGAGGCGTTCCGCGAGCGCGAGCGCTACGAGGCGCTCGCGGCCGTCCGCGAGGAGCTCCTCGCGACGATCGACGATGGGCTCCCGCCGGAGTCGGAGCGCCCGACCGCGATCATGGTCGCGGCCGCCGACATCGAGCAGATCTACGCGTACACGCTGAGCAACCCCGGCTTCCTCACGTCGCACACGCGCCCGCTCGGGCCGCGCGACGCCTTCGGAGGAAGCGTCGAGTCCGGCACGGTCGTCGACTTCGAGACGATACTAGAAGCCGACCCCGACGTGATCCTCTACCTCGGCGGCTTCGAGCCCGGAACCGACATGGCCGGGCGGCGGGCCGCCTTCGAGGAGGACCCCGTCGGCTCGGAGGTCACCGCGGTGAAGAACGACCGGATCCACCCGCAGGGCGCGCGGTATCAGGGACCGATCCTGAACCTCTTCCAGCTGGAGATGACCGCGAAGCAGCTGTACCCCGACGCGTTCGGCGCGTGGCCCCGCTACGAGGAGGGCCCGTACCCGGAGATCCCCGAAGGCGAGCGGCTGTTCGACCGGCAACGGGTGGCCGACGCGATCAACGGAGAGCTGTAGATGCGCGCCCGCGAGTGGACCGTCGCGGCGACGTGCGGCGACCCGACCGACTACGACGTGCCCGCGCTGCCGACGTGGCGCGTCGAGCGCGGCGAGTGCGGCGGGATCGCGTTCGCGGCGACCGACCGCGACGAGCCCTTCATCGCCGCGGAGCGGCCGGCCCGAGTTCGCCGATGACCGCGGGATCGTCGGCCGCTCCGGCGCGCCCGATCGACGCCTCGGCCCGCTCGGGTCGCGTCGGGGACGCGACCCGCGACCGAAGGCCGTATCTCGTCGCGGCGGCGTCAACGGGTATGGACTCGAACCGCGATCGGACCGGCGACGCCTTCGGACGTGGACGGGTGATCGAGCGATGACGGCGGGCGCGACCGGAGCGGCCGAGGGCCCGGACGGCCCGACCGACGAGCGCCCGCGCGAGCGCGACGCGGTCGTCGTCGGCGGCGGCGTCGCCGGGCTCTCTGCGGCCGTGTACACCGCTCGGCAGGGGCTCGACACGCTCGTCGTCGACCCGGGCGAGTCGATCCTCCGGCGGAACGCGCGCCTAGAGAACTTCCCCGGCTTCCCGCTCGGCGTCGACCCGCGCCGCCTGCTGGACCTGCTCGGCGAGCAGGCGGAGACCGCCGGCGCGGACCGGCTCGACGCCCGGGTCACGCGGGTCTCGCTCGCCGACGGGGACCCCGACGCGGCCGACGCCGGAAACGCGGCGAACGGCGCCCGCTTCGCCGTGACCACCGACGAGGGCGACCGGATCGGTGCCCGACGGGTCGTCGCGGCGACGAAGAACGAGGTGGGGTATCTGACGGAGTTCGACGGCGTCGATATCGTCGACCGCGGGAAGGCGTACGTCGACGCCGACGAGCGCGGGCGGACCGGCGTCGACGGGCTGTACGCCGCGGGACGGCTCGCCCGCAAACCCCACCAGGCGGCGGTGTGCGCGGGCCACGGCGCGGAGGTCGCCGTGACGCTGTTGGAGGAGTCCGACGAGCCGTTCTACCACGACTGGGTCGCGCCGGAGGGGTACTTCACCGACCGCGACCGCGACGTGCCGCCGGGCTGCGAGGAGATCGCCGCCGCCGAGCGCGAGGCGCGGGAGTCGGCCGCGCTCGACGCGACCCGCGACCGGTTCGCCGAGCCACACCCCGACCCGCAGGAGACGCACCCGAGCCTGGAGGACTGACCGCACGCGACCACCCACCCAACCGTGATCGGAACCACGCTACTCGACATCGCGGACCACATCGAATCGCTCGCGGGCGAGGACGGCGAGTTCTCGCTCGTCTGCGCGCGGTACGGCGACCGGCCGGTCCCGGCCGCGGGGCTGCGCTTCGAGGGCCGCGAGACAGCCCGCGCGGCGGCCCGGGCGACGGAGCAGTACCGCGACACGCTCCGTCGGTACGACCCCGAACTCCCCTTCTACGACGTGATCGTCAGACAGGAGTTCGCGGAGCCGACGACCGGGACGGCGACCGGGGACCCGGGCCTCGACCGATTTGTCCCCGACCTCGACGTCGGCGCGGCCGACGAGCTGACCGACCGCGTGGTGGAGGCCGTCGACGACCGTCCCGCCGAGGGCGACCGCGACGCCGAGGGCAGCGACGGGAGCGCCCTCGATGGCGACGCGGATCCGCACCCCGACGCACCGACCCGGTCCGGACCGCCCGGACAGGGCCCGCGCCGCGACCGCGTCGAGTTCTGTCACGCCGCGGCGGCGGCGGCGTTCGAAGCGCTTTCCGCGGCGGGCCACGACCGCGTCGAGTCGGCGGTGATGGACGCGTACTTCGCGTTCGCGGAACGGCTCTCCGACCCCGACGACCTCTGTCTCTGCCTGCTCGAAGCGACGGCGATAGCGCTCGACCGCCACCTCGATCCGGAGGCGCAGGCGACGGTGCTGTCCGCGGCCGCCGAGCGCCTCCCGGACCCCGGGCCGACGCCGGCCGCGGACCCGGTCGCGGCCGCGTTCGACCGGCTCGCGGCGGTCGGCCTCGTCGACGACTACGAGCGCGTCGGCGGCTCCGAACGCGCCGACGGCCCCGACCGGGCCGCCGAGGCCGATCGTGGCGCGACCGTCCGCGTCTCCGGGTACGCGCTGTCTCCGACGGACGGCCGCGTCCCGACGCTGCCGGTGGCGCTGGAGGTGTGCCGCCGCGACCCGCGCGGTCGGCTCGCCGGCGTGGCGCTGCTCGGGGGCGGCGGCGACGCGACCGGTTCAGACTGCTGGTTCAGGGTCGATCCGGACGCTCCCTCCCTCGACGGCGGCCCGTCGAGCTCGTCGGTTCCCTCGGAGAGCTGACCGCCGCCGGGAGGACGCGTCGCTCCGCCGCGTGTTCCGGATCTCCGCGTCTCGGGGTCCGCGTCCCGGCCCTCCGGAACCCCGCGTCGCCGCCCTACTCCTCGTCCGACTCGATCCGGACGAGGTCCGCCTCGACGTCCTCGACGAACGCGCCCTGTCCCCCGACGGTGACCTCGCCGTCGTCGGTCTCGACGACGAGCGAGTGCTCGACCGGGAACTCGTTGTTCCTCGGCTCCACCATCCCCTGTTTCGTCTCGACGACGCGGCCGACGATCTCGGCCGCCTCGTCGTCGTCGGTCCACCGCCCCCCGACGGTCACCCGCGGCGGGTCGCCGGCGCGGAGCCGCAGGGTCGCCTGGAGGACGGTGTGTCTGAAGTCGGTGTACTCGACCGGGAGCGGCGCCGGCTCGGCGACGGCCATCTCGGTCGCGGCGGGCCAGTAGTTCCCGAGGAAGGAGCCGACGATCACGGGCGCGAGCTGCTCCTGGGCGAAGGCGATGGCCTGTCGGTCGGTGGTCGACTGCCGGAGGAGCTCGGGCGGGGAGACGACACCGGCCGCGGAGTCGACCGTGAGCAGCGTCGGCATCGCCTCGCTCCACGTCCGGGCGACGTTCGCGACGCCCGACAGCGCGGGGTCGTCCGCGTCGAGGCTCGCGTCGGCATCGGAGACGACGAGCAGGACGAGGACGCCGCGGTCGACCGCGTCGGCGAGCGCCTCGCGCACCTCGGGGAGCTGCTTCGCGGTGATCGAGAGCGTCACCTCGCTTTCGGCGTCCGCGAGCAGCGACCGGATCCGCTTGATTACCGTGACCCGCGATTTGATCACCTCGAACTGCTCGGCCTGGCGCTCCACGCGGGAGTACCGCTCCGCGAGCCCGGGTCGCATCGCGTCCACGTCCGACCGGAGCCGGTCTATCACCTCGTCCGGCGGGTTCGCCCGGATCGTCGTCGGCACGACGTGGTCGTTCACCTCGACGAAGCCGCGCTCCGCTAGCGACTCGCTCACGCTGTAGACGTACCGCTTCGAGACGCCCGCCGCGTCGGCGACGGTGCTCGCCTTCGCCTCGCCGTGTTCGAGCAGACTGAGATAGGTGTCGACCTCCTTATCAGAGAGTCCGAAGCGACGGAGGAGGTCGGTCAGCGTCCGGTCGTCCATACGCACGCCTCTGGCGAGCGACACTTATAGGAGTCGGTACCGGGCGGCTTCGCCGCTCCGCGACGGCGGCGACGGTGACGGCGACCGGTCACCGGAGCACGGCGGCGACGGCGACCGGTCACCGGAGCACGGCGGCGGCGTCGACCGCGACCCGGACCCCGGCATCGCCGTCGCCGCCGCCGTCGCGGTCCACCGCGCTTCCGTCGCCGAGCAGGTCCGTCTCGACCCCGTCGGGGACGGCGACGGTCGCCGGCTCCGTCGCGAAGTTGACGACGACGAGCAGGGGATCGGCCTCGCTCCCATCTCCCCCCGCCGGCGTCCGCTCGTACGCGGTCACCCGCTCCGCGTCCCCTTCGACGACGCGCACGTCGGCCGCGCGACCCTCGAACGTCACGTCGCCGTCGCGGAGGAGCGGTTCGGCCCCGCGCAGCGCGACCAGCCGCCGGTGGAAGTCGGTGAGATCGTTGTCGCCGTCGTGCCACCGGATCGGCCCGCGGTACGTCTCGTTGCCGCGCTCCTGCCCGGCGTAGATCATCGGCGCCCCCGGCAGGGTGAACGTCACCGCGGCGGCGGCGCGGAGCGCGTCGCGACCGTACTCCGCGAGGTAGCGGTCCTCGTCGTGGTTCTCGACGTACCGCATCTGCGAGCGGCCGTCGTCGAAGCCGAGCCACTCGCCGCGCGCGAGGGCGGCCTCGACCGCGTCGGCCGGCTCCTCGCCCGCGCCGACCGCGCGGAGCGTCTCGTACAGCGAGGTGTCGTAGTGGCGGTGGAACTCCCCCTCGCCGTAGAAGGGGTCGTGGGGCAGCGTCTCGTCGAGGAGCAGCGTGTCGTCCGGCACGCGGTCTGCCACCTCCTTCCAGAAGCCGTGCGGGACGCCCCACGCCACGTCGGCGCGGAAGCCGTCGACGACGCCGGCCCACTCGTCGACCACGTCGAGGAGCCACCCGCGGACCGCCGGGCTGTCGAAGTTGAGGTTCGGGATGCGGCCCCACTCGAAGTAGTAGTCGGGCGCGTCGCCGTCGCCAAGTTCGGCCCAGTCGATCCCGGTCACGTCGGCGGCCGCGTCGGTCCGGCGGTAGTGGTCCGCGTACGCGCCGACGCCGGCCGAGTGGAGCTGGAAAGCGGGGTGGTCGCGGGAGGTGTGGTTGATCACTAGATCGAAGACGACCCGGATGCCGGCGTCGTGGCAGGCGTCGACGAGCGACTCGAACGACTCGCGCGAGCCGAGGTCCGCGGCGGTGTCGTAGTAGTCGGTGACGTGGTAGCCGTGGTCCGTCGGCGAGGCGAGGACGGGCGTGAGCCAGAGCGCGTCGACGCCGAGGTGGTCGAGGTACTCGACTCGGCGCTCGATCTCCGCGAACGTCGTCGGCAGCGTGTCGCCCGCGAACGACCGCACGAACACCTCGTAGATCGTCGGGGACTCGGCCCACTCGGGCGTCGGGTTCGGGTCGGCGACCGCGACCGACGCGGCCGTCGCCTCCGCAGCGTCTCCGTCGCTCGCGTCCGTCTCCACCCGCACCGTCTCCGCAGCCCCGTACCGCTCACCGTGCGGGGCCGCGCGGATCCGGACCGAGTCCGGGAGCTCGTCGAGCGGGACCGAGAGCGTCCGGCCGTCGGCGCGCGACTCGATCGCCGCCACCGTCTCCGGGTCGGCGTCGCGGTCGTCGACGAGGAACGTCACGTCGAGGGCGTCCGGATCGCCGGCGCGCTCCACGTCGTCGACGGCGGGCGCGGGCTCGATCTCGGCCGTCAGGCGGAGCCGGTCACTTTCCGCGGGGCCGTCGCCCTCGACGACGGCCGCGTCGAGCGATATCCGCGGTCGCCCGGGGCCAGAGACCTCGCAGTCGCCGTGGTACGCCGCCGAGCGGTCGCCGTCGGGGACGAAGCCGAAGCCGTGGCGTCCGGGCGGGACCCGCACCGTCGCGACCCACTCGTCGCCGTCGCGCTCGGCCCGGTCGAGCCCGAGTCGGTTCTCGTTGTGGGGCCACAGCAGGGAGACGCGGTCGACCTCGTCGTCGCCGTCCGTCGGGATGTCGGCGGCCGGGACGCGGATCTCCGTCTCCCGTCGCTCGTCCGGGAAGGCCCGGACGCGCTGTCGGTGCGTCCCGTCGGGCGCGTCGAGCGCGAGGACGTACGTGCCGGGAGCGTCGGGCGCGAGGTGGACGACCGGGTCGTCGTCGCGGCTCGTCTCGCCCGCGCGGAACACCGCGGTCGAGGGCGCCGAACCCGCTGCCGTCGCCGTGCTCGGCGGGCCGGTCGCGTCCGGGTCCGGGCCGTCTCCAGCGGAGAGCGCGCTGTCGGCGGGCGCGTCGCGGACGCGCCAGCGGTACGTGCCGTCGGCGTCCGGGGACCGCGCCGCCAGCTCGACGGACTCGCCGACGCTCGTCGTTCGCGGGGGGCCGGGTTCGTACACGACCCGCCTGTCGGCGCGGCGCGATTTGAGGGTTTCCGTTCGGCAAACGCGTGAACAATAATTACACCAAAGCTTCATACGCAGCGGCGGCGTGTGTTCGCGTAATGCAGCTTCGCGACGCGCTCGACGACTACAAGCGCCACGCCGGCGACGGGACGCGCTTCCCCGGCGAGCGGCGCACCGTCTCCGGCCGGTTTTCGGGCGGGGACGGTCGACTCGTCCACGTCGGCGACGACGGCGAACTCCGCGACTTCGGCTACCCGCTGACCGGTCGGACCGGGCTCGTTCGGTCCCGGATCGGGCTCGCCGTCGGCGACGAGGTCACGTGGCTCGACGAGGCCGACACGACGCAGCGGTACGTCGGCGACACCGCGCTGGTCGAGACGGTCCACGAGACGCCGCGCGCGACGGTCACCCGCCACGACGTGACGCTCGGCGACGCGCACCTCACGCGGGCCGCGGTCGAGTTCGACGGCGCGAGCAGCGGGGACGACGGCGCGGAAGACGGGGGCGACGACGGGGCCGCCGTCGACCCCGCGGACGCGTCGCTCGTCGTCTACGCCCGCTTCGCGCCGGACGGCCGCGACGACCGCGTGGGGCAGCTCCGCTACGACGACGCCGTCGAGGTGTACCACGCCGACGAACACGACTTCCTCGCGAGCGCGACCGGCTTCGCCGACCTCCGCGGCCAGCTCCCGACCACGTTCCCCGAGCTGCTCGCCGACGACCCGACCGAGCTCCCGCGCGACCGCGACGGCGACCGGTACGAGGAGGAGCGCCTCTCCGGCGAGGTGATCGCCGACGTGCCGTTCGACGACGGGGTCGCGACGGTCGCCACGCTCCTGACGGACCGCGCGGAGACCGACCGCGAGGCAGCCCGCGAGCGCCTCGACGCGCTGTTCGCCGACCACGACGACGTCGACGCGCTCGCGGACGCGGCCGCGGACGCGCTCCCAGCCGTCCCCGAGTCGGCTCCCGCCCGCGAGTCGGTCGTCGCGGACCTCCGGGTCCTCTCGCTGCTCTCCGCGCCGTCCGGGCTCCGGATCGCGGGCCCCGACTTCGACCCGTACTACGAGCACTCCGGCGGCTACGGCTACACGTGGTTCCGCGACGACGCGGAGATATCCGGCTTCCTGCTCGGGGCCGCCGACGCGGTCGACCTCGACCTCGACGACTGGCACGCGCGGTCCGCCGAAATGTACGTTGCCACCCAACGGCCCGACGGCTCGTGGCCCCACCGGGTGTGGCCCCGCGACGGCGCGCTCGCCCCCGGGTGGGCGAACGCTCGCATCGAGGACGGGCCGGACGTGGACTATCAGGCCGATCAGACCGGGAGCGTCGTCGCGTACCTCGCGCGGGCCCGCGAGGCGGGCGTCGACGTCGAGGGGCTCGACTCGACCCTCGTCGCCGCGCTCGCTGGGCTCGACCGCACGCTCGAACCGGACGGCCGCCCGGTCGTCTGTCAGAACGCGTGGGAGGACTCCGCGGGCCGGTTCGCCCACACCGCCGCGACGTTCCTCGAGGCGTACAGCGAGCTCGGCCGCCACGGCGCGGGGCTCGCGGTCGACGCGCTCGACGACCCCGACGCCGTCCCCGGCGCGGCGTCGCTCCCGGACGACCTCGCCGCGCACGCCCGCGACCGGGCCCGCGAGGTGTACGACGCGCTCGACGACCTCTGGGTCCCCGAGCGCGGCTGCTACGCCGTCCGCGAGACGCTCGACGGCGGGATCGACGACCGGCTCGACTCGGCGACGCTCGGACTCGCGGCCGCGCACCGCTCCTTCGACGCGCTCGGCGCGGCGGGCGACGGGTCCGGAGCCGGCGGCGCGGTCGACGAGGAGCGCCTCGACCGACTGGTCTCGCACGTCGAGACGGTCGTCGACGGCCTCTCCCACGAGACCGACGACATCGCCGGCCTGATCCGGTACGAGGGCGACGGCTGGCGGCGGGCCGACCAGCTCTCGGAGAAGGTGTGGACGGTCTCGACCGCGTGGGGCGCGAACGCCTGCGCGGAGCTCGCCGCGCTGCTCGCGGCGCACGACGACCCGCGCGCCGCGGAGATGACGGCCCGGGCCCGCGACCTGCTCGCGCACGTCTCGCCCGGCGGGTCGCTCTGTGAGCCGACGACGTACCTCCCCGAGCAGTACTTCGACGACGGGACGCCCGACAGCGCGACGCCGCTCGGCTGGCCGCACGCGATCCGACTGGCCACGGTGGCGCTGCTCGACGACGAACTGCCGCAGTTCGCCGACGCTGCGACCGCGGACGACTGACCGAACCCCGGCGACTATTTACACATCAGACCTGCGGAGCGGCGCGCGCCGCCGAGCGGCCGCCACCGGCGGCCGCGAGGTGCGCGTGCGAGGGAGTCAGTCGCCGGAGCGAAGCGGAGGCGACTGACGAGGCTGGGGAGGCGTGAGGTGCGGTCGCTGTGCGGGGCGGAGCTTTGGAGGTCGCCTCCGTCGGTCGTCAACTCACGACTGCTATGCGATCGGCTGAGGCTCCGGGGTGATCGCAGTCGCTCCGCTGACAGCGGGTTATAAATAAAAACACAAGGACGACGAAAGCCGCTTATCGCCAGTCGTCACGCGGCACGCAGTCCTCCTCCCGGACCGTGATCCACCGGGTGGTCCGCTCGTCCGGGTCGACGTCCCGCTCGAAGAACGTCACCTCGCCGCCGCCGTCGCCGTCGTCGGTCCGTTTACAGACGAGTTCCGGCGACCCGTCGCGAACACGTGCGGATGACGTGGACGTGGACATACGTTACGCTTGGTTCGCGGTCGGATAATAGCTGTTGGTTTCAATCGGTGAAAAATAGAAACTACGACCGTAGTTAGCGTCGCACCGGCCGCGTTCAGCGCCGGACCGGCACGCCGCGCTCGTCGAGGAACGCCTTCGTCTCCGCGATCGAGTAGTCGCCGAAGTGGAAGATGGAGGCCGCGAGGCCGGCGTCGGCGTCCGCCTCGGTGAACACGTCGTACATGTCCTCGGGACTCCCGCAGCCGGAGGAGGCGATGAGCGGCGTCGACACGGCCTCACCGACCGCCTTCATCAGGGGGATGTCGTAGCCGTCCTTCGTACCGTCCTTGTCGATGGAGTTGACGAACAGCTCGCCCGCGCCGCGCTCCTCGGCCTCCTTCGCCCACGAGACAGCGTCGATCCCGGTTCTCTCGCGGCCGCCCTTCTTCGTACACTCGAACCACACCGTCTCCCCGTCCTCGTCCTCGTAGAAGTGCTCGCCGGCGTCGTCGTACCGCCGCCGCGCGTCGACGGAGATGACGATACACTGGCTGCCGAACGCGGCCGCGCCCTCCTCGATGAGCGCCGGGCGCTCCAATGCGCCGGTCGTGATCGAGACCTTGTCCGCGCCCGCCCGGAGCGTCTCCTTGATGTCCGCCTTGGTGCGGATACCGCCGCCGACCGTCAGCGGGATGAAACACTCGTCTGCGACCCGGTTCACCACGTCGAGCATCGTCTCGCGCCCCTCGGCGCTGGCGGTGATGTCGAGGAAGACGAACTCGTCGGCGCCCGCCTCGTTGTACTTCTTCGCCAGTTCGACGGGGTCGCCGGTGTACTCCAGGTTCTCGAAGTTGACCCCGGTGTACACCGCGGCGTCGCCGTCCTCGTCGAGGTCGACGTCGATACAGGGGATGATACGCTTCGTGAGTCCCATTCGTTGTCGGTTCGTTGACCGCGCCCTCGGTTAAAATGCGCGGGGCTCACTCGGCGTCGTCGATCGCGGCCCGCTCGCCGCCGTCCTCCGCTCCTTCCGTTTCGCCGCGGTCCCGCTCCGCCCGCCGGTCGTACTTCGCGACGGCGCGGTCGGCCCGCGTCGAGATGCCGTTCGGGTTCCGGGCGGGGCCGCGGTCCCGGCGCCGCGCGACCAGCCCGTCGGAGGTCCCGCCGGCGAGGCCTAAGAGTACGTCGCGCCCAGTCGCGGCCCACCGCGTGGGGGTCGACTCGCCGCGGACCACGTCCTTCGCCGCGGCAACCGCGTCGGCGAGCGCGTGCGACCCGGTCCGGAGGAGGGCCGTCGGGCGGGCGCCGTAGTTCTTCAGCAGCCGATAGGCGAGCCCCCGGTACTTCCAACCCCACTCGCTCGCGCTGCGTCCGCCGTCCGCCGCGGTCGGGGTCGGGAGCTCCTCCCGCGCGGCGAGTCCCGGCCGCCATGCCACCTCGCGGTCCATGCGGGCGAGCCGGTGCGCGGCGTCGCGCGCGCCGCCGACCCGGAGGTACTCGTCGAAGCCGTCGAGCTCGTCGAGGGCGTCCCGCCGGAACGCGACGTTCCCGCTCTCGAAGTAGGTAACGTTCTGCCCCGCGATCCGGCTACGCTCAGGCGCGCTCCGGTCGCCGGCGTCCGGGACGTCCGGAATGGCCGACCCGGTCTTCGCGGCGTCGGTCCCGCCCCCCGACTCCACCGCGTCCGCCTCGATTCCCGGCTCCGCGGCGCTCGTCCCGCCCGGCGGGATCGGCGTCACCGGCCCGGAGACCACGGGCGCCGCGTCGAGGCCGTCGTCGACCGCGTCGCGCCACCCCGGCTCGATCCGGTTGTCGTAGTCGACCAGCGCGACCGCGTCGCCCGTCGCAACCTCGATGCCGGCGTTACGGGCGACGTTCACCGTTCGGTCGGAGATCTCGACCAACACGTCGACGTCGTCGCGGTCGCGAACCATGCCGGTCGTGCCGTCGGCCGAGGGCCCGTTGACGACGATCACCTCGGCGTCGGGCGCGTCGGCCGCCAGCGCGTCGAGGCAGGCGGCCAACCGGTCCCGACCGTTGAGCGTCGGGACGACGACCGAGAGGTCCATACGTCTCGTTATCGGGGCGAGGAGGTAAAAAGGACTGCGTGTGTGTCCGGTCCGCGTCGGCTCCGAACCGATCGCGGGCCGGGGACAACGACGCGCGAGCCGCTCAGACGGTCAGGTAGTACACCTGCTTGCGCGCGTCCTTGAAGCTGTACCGCGAGTCGACGAGACCCTCCTCCTCGAGGCGGTTGAGCGCGTAGCGGACGGTGCGGTCGGGCAGCAGCGACTCGTCGGCGAGGCCGCCCTGCGAGAGGGGGGCGTCCCCTTCCAGCACCTTCGCCACGAGCTTCGCGCTCGGGGGGAGCTCGCGCAGGCGGTCGCGGTACTCAGACTCGGACAGGCGGTCTTGGTCAGCGGTCTCCGCGGGACTGGTACTCATGTCTCACACGAATCCCACGGGTAGTGGTAAAGGTTGGCTACATATAGGGGAATCCGCCTGTGATAATATAATGTGTTAATATCACGTCTCACCGGGCTATCATAGACGATCGATCAGGCGAGTTTTCCGGGGGCGGCCCGTCATTCACCCCGTGATCCCCGAGTCTCACGTCGACATCCTCGAAGCCGAGTCGTACGCCCACTTCGCGACCGTCGGGCCGGACGGCCTCCCGCACGTGACGCCGGTGTGGGTCGACCACGAGGACCGCGAGTACGTCCTTGTGAACACCGCCCGCGGGCGGCAGAAGGAGCGGAACGTCCGCGAGAACCCGAAGGTCGGCGTCAGCGTGCTCGACCCCGACGACCCGTACCGGTACGTCTCCGTCCGCGGCGAGGCCAAGCTGACCGAGGAGGGCGCGCGCGAACACATCGACGAGCTCGCGCGTCGGTACTTCGGCGTCGACGAGTACCCCCACCACGACGAGGAGGAGGGCGCGCGAGTCATCGTCAAGATTCCGGCCGAGAACGTCGCCACGAGCGGCTGACAGTCCGGGCTCTCGGCGAACGTTCGAGCGCTCGCCCCGACCGCCGTCGCGTCGAAGCCGACCGACCGCACCGGGGTCGGCGCCGGACCGCATCCAGTACGGTTTTGTCGGTCCGGCGTTCATCACGGACAACGTGAAGGGACAGGACTGGTACCAGGCCGACGAGGTCGCCGAAGAGTACGACGACGTCCGCTTTTCGGGAGGCGGGCGGCTCATCGACCGCCGGGAGAAGGAGGCCGTCCTCGCCGCGTTGGGGCCGATGGATCCGGGCCACCGCGTGCTGGAGGTCGCCTGCGGCACCGGACGGTTCACGACGATGCTCGCCGACCAGGGCGCGGACGTGGTCGGCCTCGACGTCTCCCGCGAGATGCTCGAACAGGCCCGCGAGAAGGTCGCCGCCGCCGGCCACGCCGACGCAGTCGAGTTCCTCCGCGGCGACGCCTCGCGGCTCCCGTTCCCGGACGACCACTTCGACACGGTCGTCGCAATGCGCTTCTTCCACCTGATGGACGACCCGGTCCCGTTCGCGGAGGAACTGCGCCGGGTCAGCCGCGATCAGGTGTTCTTCGACACGTTCAACAGCCGCAGCCTGCGGACGCTGTACACCTGGCTGCTCCCGATGGGCTCGCGGCTCTACTCGGAGCGACAGGTGGCCGCGATGCTCGGCGAGGCGGGTCTCACGCTCGCGAACGAGGAACACGACTTCGTGTTGCCGTACGGCTTCTACCGCGAACTCCCCGGCCCGGTCGCGAGGCCGTTCCGGGTCCTCGACGAGCTCGCGGGCGACACGATTCCGGGCGACTACGTCGCCTCGGTGTCGTACTGGGACGCTCGGGTGACGGACGAGGAGTGAGCGCGACGCGCCAGGCCTGTCCCGTCGACGACACCGCGGCCTGCCGTCTCGTTTTCACCGGGGCACTTCCCCGCTTCGCCGCCGGTCAGCCGGCCTCTTCGACGACCTCGCCGACGGCGAAGTTGGACTTCACTTCCGTCACTTCGATCTTCACGCGCTCGCCCACCTCGGTGTCGGGGACGATGATCACGTACCCCCGCTCGACGCGGGCGATCCCGTCGCCCTGCTTGCCGAGGTCCTCGATCTCGACGTACCGCATCTCACCCGGCTCGACCGGGGGCTGCGGCCCGTCGTCCGCTTGCGAGGCGGTCTCGTCGGCGTCGCCAGCCGACGCCTCGGTCCCGTCGCGGGCGACGAGCGCGACGCGGTACGTCTCGCCGGGCTCCAGCGATCCGGCGTCGATCTCTCGGTTCGGGACGTCGACGACGTACTCGCCGTCGTCCGTTTCGCGAACTTCCGCGCTGAACAGACAGAGGAGCTTCTCGGAGATTTCCATAGTAGACTCCATCGGAGGCTAGTCGCGGGCCAGTATAGTTGTACCGCCGACACAGTCAGGCCGGATCGACCCGCGTCGCGATCGGGACCGGATATACCCATCGCGCGTCGCGACGCTACTCCCTCCGGCCAACGAACGCGTCGACCAGCGCCGCCTCGCCCTTCCGGAGGTGTGCGCCCGCGGTCGACGGCGAGCAGTCGATCGCCGCCGCGACGTCCTCCACAGACCCGGTCCGCGGGACCTCGTAGTAGCCGACGCGGTTCGCGGCCCGCAGCGCCTCCCGCTGGCGTTCCGTGAGTCGCACCCCGGCCAGCCGCCGACCGCCCCCGTACGACCCGATGCGATCGACCTCGACGGTTATCGGGTCTGGCACGGCCGCGAGCGCGTCGCGCAGCTGCTCCGGCTGGCCGACCAGTCCGAACGACAGCCGGCCCGCCGGCCGGAACACGACGGGCGGGACCGAGAGGAACTCGGTGTCGACGAACGCGTCGAGGAACGTCTCCGTCGGCCCGCCCAGCCGCTCGTACGCCTTGAGGTAGAAGGGTGGCTCCCCCGGAGACGTCTCGAACCGCTCGATCGCGGCGATATCCCGCAGCCGGTCGAGGTACCGCTCGCGCGGGGCCGCGACCCGGAACAGCGTCGCGAGCGTCTCGTCGGGTAGCCGCCGCCACGTCACCAGCTCGCTCCGCCGGTCGTCGCCGCCGTCGAGGAAGTCGTGCATCGGGTGTCTGACTCCCGGCGGAAACTCGAAGTCGACGTGGACGTAGCGCATGGGTCACTCACGCGGTGCCGGTCGCTTCGTATTAAAATACACGGACAGATGCGTGCCAAGACTCAGTCCGCCGCGCCGCGGATCGATCCGTATGGGCGAGCAGCCGACGCGAGTCGACGACGCCGAACCGCCGCCGAGACGCACCCCCGACGACGCTGGTCGTTCGACCGATCGCGGCGCCGACGGCTCCAGCCCCGCGACCGATCGCGGCGCCGACGGCTCCGGTCCGTTGGCCGAGCGCGGCGCCGGCGCCGAACCCGACGCGCCGCGTCCGCCGGCGCCCGGGGGGCTTCCGCTGCTCGGAAACGTCCACGAACTGGCGAGCGACGCGCTCGGCTTCTACGGGCGCCGCGCCGCGGCCCACGGCGGCGTCGTCCGGTACGACGTGTTCGGGACGGAGAGCTACCTCGTCACCGATCCCGCGGCCGTCCGCCGAGTGCTCGTCGACGACCACGACCGGTACGAGAAGGGCGAGATGCCCCGATCCCGGCTCGGCGGGCTCCTCGGCGACGGCCTGTTCCTCGCGGAGGACGATGACTGGCGGGAGCAGCGGACGACCGTACGCTCCGCGTTCTTCCGCGAGCGGGTGGCCGAGTACGGCGACGCGATGGTCGACCACGCGCGCCGCGCGGCGGCGCAGTGGGACGACGGCGAAGTCGTCGACGTCCACGCCGCGGCGACAGACTACGCGTTCGCCGTCCTCGCCGAGAGCCTGCTCGGGAGCGACGTCGAACGGGAGCGCGAGACCGTGCGGGCGGCCGCCGAGAGCGTCACCGAGCGGTTCGACACCGGGCGGATGACCTCGTTCCTCCCGGAATGGGTGCCGACCCCGGCGAACCGTCGGTACCGGCGGCGGATCGGGGCGCTCCGGTCGACGATCCGAACGCTCGTCGCCGAGCGCCGCGCGGCCGGCCCGCCCGCCGACCCGGGCGCCGCGGACGACCTCCTCGGCACGCTCGTCGCGGCCGCGGAGCTCGGGGCGATGGGCGACGACCGGCTCGTCGACAACGCGGTGACGTTCCTGTTCGCCGGCCACGAGACGAGCGCGCTCGGGCTCACGTACGCGCTCTACTGTCTCGCCGACAGACCCGAATTTCAGGAGCGGGTCCGGCGCGAGGTCGCGGCGCTCGACGGCGACCCCCGCCCCGCCGACCTCGGGGCGTGCCCGGCGCTGACCGCGGCCGTCGACGAGGCGCTCCGGCTGTATCCGCCCGTCCACACCTTCTTCCGAGAGCCGACCGAGGCGGTGAGGCTCGGGGGATACCGCGTCCCCGCGGGGGTCGTCGTGACGCTCTCGCCGTGGGCGGTCCACCGCGACGGGCGGTGGTGGGACGACCCGACCGCGTACCGCCCCGAGCGCTGGCTGCGCGACGGGGCGGCGGGACCCGCCGACGGCGACGAGGCGGGAGGGCCCGTCCACGGCGACGAGGCTCCCGGTCCGGCGGTCGGTGAGCGCCCCGAGTACGCGTACTTCCCGTTCGGGGGCGGCCCGCGACACTGTATCGGGATGCGCTTCGCGAGACAAGAGCTCCGACTCGCGACCGCGACGCTGCTCCGGCGGCTGCGGCTGGAGCCGGTGACGACCGACCTCTCGGTGCGGGCGAGCGTGAACACGCGACCGGACGGACCGGTCCGCGTCCGCGTTCGCACGCTGGAGGAACCGCTCGACGCGAACGAGCCGTCCGATACCAGTTGACAAATACACATATGTACTTCGACAGAGATTCCTCGCGTATGGTCCGCTCAGACAGCAGCACGCGCCGTCGGATCGCCCTCGTCCTCGCGGCGGTGGCGCTCCTCTCGCCGCTCGCGACGGGAGTCGCGGCGGCCCAGTCGGTACAGAGCCCCTCCGGGTCAGTCGTCATCGCCGAGGGCGAGACGGTCGACGGCGTCGAGACCGTGGCCGCGACGATCGTCGTGCGCGGCACCGTCGAGGGGGACGTCTCCGGCGCGGCCGGGTCGATCCGGATCGCCGAGACGGGCCGCGTCGGCGGGAACGTTCAGGCCGCCGCCGGGACCGTCGTCGTCGAGGGGACGGTCGGCGGCGACGCCGAGGTCGGGGCCGGCTCCTTCGAGTTGACGGAGTCCGGGCGGATCGACGGCTCGCTCGACGTCGGCGCGGGCTCGATAACGGTCGACGGGGCGGTTGGCGGCGACGTCCGTGCGGGCGCCGACTCGGTCGTCCTCGGTCCGAACGCGGCCGTCGGCGGCGAGTTCCGGTACGACGCCGAGACGTTCACCCGGAGTCCGGACGCGTCGGTCGCCGGCGGCGTCGTGGAGGACCCGAGCCTCGGCGACGGCGGCGGGAGCGGGATCGCCGGCGGCGGTGACTTCCTGCCCTCGTGGGTCGGCACCGTCTACGGCGCCGTCGCCAACCTCGTACTGGGTTCGGTCCTCCTGTTCGCGTTCCCCCGATTCTCTCGGGGAGTCGGAGACCGCGTCGGCACCGACCCGCTCGTCAGCGGCGGGGTCGGGCTCCTCGCGCTCGTCGTCGCCCCGGTCGCCCTCCTGCTCCTCGCGATCACGATCGTCGGGCTCCCGCTGGCGCTCGTCGGCTTCGCGGCCTACGGCGTCGCGATCTGGGTCGGGTCCGTCTACGGACAGTACGCCCTCGGCTCGTTGATCCTCGGCCGGCTCGGCAGCCCGAGCCGGTGGCTCGCCCTGCTCGTCGGCGTCGTCGCGGTCGCGCTGATCGGGCTCGTTCCGTGGGTCGGCGGGATCGCGGAGTTGCTCGTCCTACTCCTTGGGCTCGGCTCGCTCGGGCTCGGACTGTACGACGGGTACCGCGGTCGCGACCGCGGAACCGACCCCGATCCGGGGGCAGTGAGCGTCGACTGACGGCGCGGTCCAGGTCGCGCTTTCGACGCCGACGCTCCCCTCCGTGGCGGCAAGGACTTTTTCTCACCCCGTCGAACCGGGGCGCATGGACGAGATGGACCTCCCGCGCGCCGCCGTGTCGCCCCCAATCGTCACGCCGTTCGACGCCGACGGCGGCGTCGACGCCGATGCCCTCGCGAACCACGTCGACGCGCTCGTCGAGGCCGGGCTCGACGGGATGGTCCCCTGCGGGACAACGGGCGAGTTCGCCAGCCTCTCCGACGGCGAGCGCCGGACCGTGGTCGAGGCGGTCGTCGACGCGGCCGACGGCCGAGTCCCGGTGATCGCCGGCGCGGCCGACACCGCGGTCTCCCGGGTCCGCGACCACCTGTCGGCCGCCGCGGCGGCCGGGGCCGACGCGGGGCTCGTCACCCTCCCGTACTACCACGCGTCGACCGAACCGGCGGGCCAGCGGGCGTTCCTCGAGGCCGTCGTCGACGACGCCCCGCTCCCGGTGCTCCTGTACGACATCCCGGCGACGGTCGGCGAGTCGATCGACCTCGACGCCCTCGCCGGCCTGGCGCGTCGCGAGTCGGTCGTCGGCATGAAGGACACGACCGGCGACCTCACCGACCTCGAAGCGAAGGTCGCCGCGACGCCGGACTCCTTCGCCGTGTTCCAGGGCGTCGACGCGCAGCTCTACCCGAGCGCGAGCATCGGCGTCGACGGCGGGATACACGCCCTCTCGCAGGTGATCCCGGAGGTATTCGTCGCGCTCGCCGAGGCGATCCGCGACGGGGACGACGACCGCGCGCTTGCGTGCCATCGCCGCGCGGTCGCACCGCTTTTCGCCCGCTGCGCCGACCACGGCTTCGCGCCGGCGACGAAGGTCGCGGCCGCGCACCGCGGGTTCGTCCCCGACCCCCGCGTCCGGCCGCCGCTCACGCTCCCGGACGACGCCGAGCGCGAGCAGATCCGCGCGGACGTGGACGCGGCGCTGGACGTGGTCTGAGAACGCTGCGGACGGGCCCTCCGAACGACCGCGCCCGCGCCCGCACCTCGCCCGCTACCCGTCGCCGATCAGTGTCCCGTCGGCCGCCTTCGGGCCCTCGGAGTCGAAGACGACGACATCGCCGTCGGTCCGCTCGCGGGCGGTCGGGTCGTAGCCGTCGCGGACGCCGATCGCCTCCTCCAGTTCGCGCACCGCGCGCTCTTTCAATGCGGCGGCCAGCTCCTCGGCGTCATCGCGGGAGATGTCGCGGCCGAGCCCCTCGCACTCGTGGGCGCGGACGACGCCCGCCTCGTCGACGGCCTCGCCCATCGGCTGGCTCGTCCCGTTGAGGGCGACGCTGAACGGGTAGGTCCGGCAGATCAGCGGCCGGGCGTCGTGGACCGTACACGCGCCCTCGCCGTCCGACTCCTCGTAGAAGGTACAGTCGCCGCAGCCGTCGGTCGCGAGCGCCCACTCGAACGTCTCGCCGCGCGGCTCGCCGTCGGCGTCCGGTTCCAGCCCGAACGGCATCGGTCGGGCCACGTCGCGCCAGTCGTACGCCTCGCCGGACTCCGCTTCGGCGGCGTCGGCGACCCGGCGGACCTCGTCCGGGAAGACGGTCGCGGTGTGGGGCTCGCGGTCGCCGTCGTCGTCGTGACAGCCCGACTCGGAACCGGCACCGTCGCGACAGCCCGACTCGGTCTCGTCGACTCCCTCACCCGCGGGCGCACCGCCCGGCTCGTCGGGGGCGTAGCCGGTACAGCAGCCGCCACAGCGCGTACACTCGAAGCCGATGGACTCGATGGCGTCCGCGAGATCGGCGACGTCGAGGTCGCGGGCGGCGGCGAGTTCGGCTTCGAGCGGTTCCATACGCCTCGTTGCGACGCCTCGCGGTTAACCTCGTCCCTTCCGATCACCGGGGCGCCTCGGTGGCAGGCGCGCTCCGGGCGAAGGAGCGAAGTGCGGCCGCTGCCTACCGAGGGGGCGTGAAGGAGTACGAGCGAAAACAGCTCCTAGAACGAGTCAACCGGGAGTCCTCGACGGTCGGCGTCGAAATCCCGGAGTCGATCGAGATCCAGGGCGAGGCGATCGACCTCCGGTCGTTCGTCTTCGAGATCAAGCGCCGCGACTCGATTCCGCCCGGCGAGCGCGACCGCGTCGACCGCGCGAAGCGGAACCTCCGTCGCGAGCGCCTCGACCGGCTCGAACCGATCGAGGAGAACGAGGTGAGCTACGAGGAGGGCGAGGCGCTGGCGTCGTCGATCATCGGGATCGACCGCGCGCTGGAGGCGCTGGAGGGGCTCGACGCCCCCGATCCGGAGACGGAAGCGAAGCGGCAGGAGGCCGCGGACCGGAAGCGCTGGATGAACTTCCTGAAGAAGGCGCTCGGCCGCGACGACGCCGGCGGCGGCGGTCGGACGCGCTTCTGATCGGGGCGCGGCGTCGGCGGCGCTCGCCGGCTGAGGGCTCAGTTCCCAGTGAAGTCGATCCGCGAGCCGCTGCCGTCGCCCTTCCCGGCCGAGGGGCCGAGCCGGACGAACTCGTAGGCGTCGTCGTCGAGGTACACCGCGTCGTCCGCCACCGCGACGCCCACCGACTCGAGGACGGCCCCCTCGCAGGGCCCGAAGTTACAGTAGCCGCCGTCGGCCTCGAACGTGGCCCCGTGCTTCTGGCAGAACACCTCGCCGTTGCGCACGAAGGCCCCGTCGTCCTTGTCGAGGCGCACGTCCGTCCAGTGCTGGCAGTAGTTCCGGAACGCGCGCACCTCGCCCGCGGCCCGGGTGAGGACCGCCTCGACCTCCGGCGCGCCGTCCTCGCCCTCGCCGAGGTCGCCCTCGCCCTCGTCGACCGCCTCGGAGTCGACAGGGCGCAGCGTCGCGAGCAGCGTGCTCTCCTCCGGGACCTCCTCGACGCCGGCGATCCGGCGGCTCTCGTCCATGTCCGTGGGAGGCCGGCGACCGGCTTGAACGTTGCGCGTTCCCCGGCCGCCGCCCGTCACAGCCGCTCACCGTCGTAGTACCGCTCTTCGACGCGCCGGTCGAACAGCCGCGAGAGGAGCGTCGTGAGCGGGCCGGCGACCCCCTCGCCGTCGCCGTCGACCGCGATGCCGTCGACGGTCGCCACGGGGCGGACCTCCCACGTGGAGTTCGTGAGGAATGCCTCGTCGGCTTCGCGGACCGCGTCCGGCGCGTACGTCCCCTCCTCGACCGGGATCCCCTCCGACTCCGCGAGTTCGATCACCGTCGTCCGGGTGACGCCGGGCAGGATCGGTCCGTCCAGCGAGGGCGTCTTGAGCGCTGTCCCGTCGGCGAAGAAGAGGTTCGCGGTCGCGCCCTCCGCGACGTTGCCGTCGGGGTCGAGCATGAGCGCCTCGTCCGCGCCGGTGACGCGGAGTTCGAGCCGGGCCAAGATTCCGTTGAGGTAGTTGTGCGTCTTCGCCGCGGCCGGGAGCGCGCGGCTCGCGGGCTTGCGCGTCTTGGTCGTCTGGAGCGCGGCGGGCCCGCCGTGGACCGGATCGCTCCCGACGCCGCCCCGGGGGAGCGGCTTCGCGATGACGACCACGGTCGGGTCGACCTCGGGCCGCGGGTCGAGCGTGCCGGGCTGCGTCCCGCGCGTGATCGAGAGCCTGACGTAGGCGTCCGCGAGGTCGTTCGCGGCGAGCGTCTCGTCGACGCGGCGTTTCAGCTCCGCGTCGGTGATCCCGTGGTCGAGCTTCAGCGTCTCGCAGGTGTCGGCGAGCCGGGCAGCGTGCGCGTCCCACCGGAAGACGTCGCCGCCGTACGCGCGCATCGTCTCGAAGGCGGCGTCCCCGTAGGCGAACCCGCGGTCCTCCACCGAGACGGTCGCCTCCGCGGCCGGGACGAGGTCGCCGTCGACGTGGTACAGTCGCTCGCCGTCGCCGGTCGCCGCCGAGCGGTCGGTGTCGTCACTCATGCTCTTCGCACACCTCCACGAAGTTCCGGACCATGCGCTTCCCGCGCGGCGTGAGGATGCTCTCGGGGTGGAACTGGACGCCGACGTGCGGCTTCTCGCGGTGGCGCACGCCCATCACGACCTCGCGCTCCTCGTCGGTTCGCGCGGTCTCGACCAGCTCGTCCGGGAGGGCCTCGCGCTCGACGGAGAGCGAGTGGTACCGCCCGACGCGGAGCCGGTCGGGAAGGCCGGCGAAGACGCCCTCGCCGTCGTGGGTTATCGTCGAGGGCTTCCCGTGGACGACCTCCGGCGCGTGGCCGACCCGACTCCCCCGGCTCGCGCACAGCGCCTGGTGGCCGAGACAGACGCCGAACACCGGGCGGTCGAGCGCGAAGACGGCCGTCGAGACGCCCGCCTCAGCCGGGGTTCCCGGCCCGGGCGAGACGACGACGCCGTCCGGGTCGAGCGCGCGGATCCCCGCGAGGTCGACCGCGTCGTTGCGGCGCACCGTCACCGCGCCGGCGACCTCGCCGACGTACTGGACGAGGTTGTACGCGAACGAGTCGTAGTTGTCGACGACGAGCACCCGCGCGTCGGCGTCGCCAGCGCCGGGACGCCAGCCGGCTCCCGCCGCCGCGGGCTCCGAATCGGGCCCAGCGCCCGTCTCGGCCTCGTCCACCGTCATCGCTCCGCCACCCCCTCAGCGGGTTCGTCGACCGCCATCTCGCCGGCGACGAGCGCCTCGTCGACCGCGCTCACCAGCGCCCGAGCCTTCGCGAGCGTCTCCTCGTACTCGGCGTCCGGGTCGGAGTCATGGACGATCCCGGCCCCGACCCGGAGGTGGTACTCGGCGGCGCGGCGCACGAGCGTCCGGATGACGATGTTCAGCGTCGCGCGTCCGTCGAACCCGGCCGCGAACATCGACCCGGTGTACGGGCCCCGTCGGGTCGGCTCCAGCTCGTCGATGATCTCCATCGTCCGGGGCTTGGGCGCGCCCGTGATCGTCCCGCCGGGGAAGCAGGCCGCGACCGCGTCCGCGAGCCCAACGTCGGGCCGCGCCTCCCCCTCGATCAGGCTCACGAGGTGCATTACCTCGCTGTAGCGGTCGACGCGGCGGTACTCGCTCACCTCGACGGTACCGAACCGCGACACCTTGCCAAGGTCGTTGCGTTCCAGGTCGACCAGCATCGCGTGTTCGGCGCGCTCCTTCTCGTCGCCGGTCAGTTCGGTCTCCAGCCTGGCGTCCGCCGCCTCCGTCTCCCCGCGGGGGCGCGTCCCCGCGATCGGTTCGGTGACGAGGCGGGCGCCGCGGTCGGGGTCGTCGGTCGGCTCGCGCTCCAAGAGGAGCTCCGGGCTCGCGCTCACGAGGTCGACTCCGCTCGGGCGCTCGCCGAACTCGACCAGCCCGGAGTACGGGGCCGGGTTCACCGTCCGCAGGGCGTCGTACGCGTCGAGCGGGTGGACCGCGGCGGGCGCGGTCAGCCGCTGGGAGACGTTCGCCTGGAACGTGTCGCCCTCGCGGACGTACGCTTTGACCCGGCGGACCGCGTCGGCGTACCCCTCGCGGCCCACGTCGCTCTCGAAGGTCGCGCCGGCCGCGGCCGGGTCGGGCACTGGCCCCGAGCTCGGGTCTCCACCCTCAATACGGTCTATCAGCGCCGCCGCCCGCTCGACGCCCCCGTCGAACACCGTGTCGAGCGCGTCGCGGTCGGCGTCGGGGTCGTCGAGTCCTGCCGGGACGCGCGGACAGGCGGTGACTCGGAGCGTGACGGACTCGGAACCGCCGTCGGCGTCGACAGGGCACTCCCACGCCGCGATCCGGTCGAAGAGCGCGGCCTGGAGCCGCGGGAGGCCGCGGTCGTCGACCGCTCCGGGACCGTCGGACGCCGGCGGCGGGAAGTCCTCCAGCTCGCGGGCGGCGTCGTAGGAGAGCCAGCCGAACGCGCCGCACGGGTACGGCACGTCGCAGTCGCCGCGGGCCAGCGTCTCGCCGTCGAGGAGTCCCTCTAGCGCCGTCAGCGAGGGCGACGGGCGCCGGTAGTCGCCGGTGGAGGCCGTCCGCGCGTCGCCGCCCGACCCCTTCTCCTCGCCGCTCGCGGTCGCGACGACCGCCTCGTCGGAGACGGTCAGCCGCTCGACCGGGTCGACGCCGAAGTAGCCCCATCCGGACTGGCCGCCGGTCGTCTCGTAGAAGACGCCGCCGGGGCCGCGCCGCGCCCGGCGGTAGGCCGCGAAGGGGTCGTCGACGTCGACCCGGAGTTCGACCGGGACCCGGGCGCCGTCCGGCGCCGCGGCCGCGACCGCGCGGAACCGGCCCCGGTCGGTGCGTACCGTTCGGTTCATGCGACTCTGTTCGGCGGTGGCGGTGAAACAGTTGCGGTCGACCGGACCCGTCCCGGCCGTCAGAACTCGCTCGCGCGGTCGATCCACGTCGCGGCGCGCTTCTCGCCGACGCTCGTCCCCTCGGCCACGGCGGCCGCGTCCGCCGCGGCGAGATCGTCTATCGTCTCGATCCCGATCCCGGCGAGGCGCTCGGCGTACGCCGGGCCGATGCCCTTGATCTCCTCGACACTCGGCCCGCGGTCGTCGCCGTCGACCGCGACTGCGTCCTCCTCGCCGGCCGCGGCCTCCGCCTGTTCAGCCGCCTCGTCGGTCGCGGCCTCATCGGGCTCGGACGCCTCGCCGTCGACGAGCGACCCGGTCGAGGCGGCGGCCTCCGTCTCGGCGGCGACCGCTTCCGCGTCGGCCTCGGCGTCCCCGTCGTCGGCGTCGGTCGTCGCAGGGTCCCCCTCGTCCGCGGCGGCCGCCGACTCGCTCCCGGCGGCCGGCTCCGTAGCCGTCGCGTCAGCGGCCGGTTCCGACTCCCGCTCGACGGTCACTTCTGTCTCGCCGGACTCCCGCTCGCTCGAACCGCTCCCGAAGCCGAGCTTCTCTTTGAGCTTCTGAAGTAGGGCCATTGCCCGCGGCTACACGTGCGAGATATTTAAAAACCGTCGCCGGGATCCGGTCGTCCCGTCTCGCGTGTTTATAAGTGGGATCGGGCCGTTCCGGCGGTATGGACGTTCTCAACCCCGTGATGTGGTCGGTCCACGTCGGCTTTGCCGTCCTCTGGGTCGGCAGCGTGCTGTTCGTCACCCTCGCGATTCTCCCCGCCGCGCTCCGGGGCGACATCGGCACGACCGCGCTCGGTTCGGTCGTCGGTCGGCTGCGCTGGATCACGCGGATCGGCGCCCTCGCGTTCGTCCTCACCGGCGGTCACATGGCGGGGACGCTGTACACCTTCGAGGGGCTGACGGGAACGCCCCGCGGCCACCTCGTGTTGACGATGCTCGGCCTGTGGTTCGTCGGCACCGGCCTCGTCGAGGTCGCCGGCTCGAAGCTGGCCGACGGGCTCGACGTCGACAAGCTCCGCGAGCCCGCCCGCGACGCCAAGCCGTTCCTCTACGGCGCGTCCGCCGTCTCCGTCGGGCTCATCGTCACGGCGGGGCTACTCGCCAGCCCGGGACTGTTCTGAGGAGCGCGAGCGGCGGCGGTCGCTGACGGATGTCCGCGCCGCACCGGCCGGGCTACGCCTCGAAGAGCCGCTCGGCGTCGTCCGCCTGTCGGCGGTAGATCCCGCGCCCCTTCAGCCGCGGCACCTCGTGGCGGTGGAGCCGCTCCGCCGCCGTGTCGTACACGAGCGGGAAGACGTTCGTCCGCCCCCTCGCGACCGTGAATCCGGACATCGCCCCGAGGAGCGACGCGTCGGGGTCCGGCGTCGCGAACGTCACGTAGCCGATCGGGGTGGCCGACTCGCCGCCGTCAGCGCGTTCGGGTCGGGCGTCGATCCGGTCGACGAGCACGTCGCGGAACGCCGACGCGGTGTCGACGAGCGTCTCCGCGTCCGTCTCGTCCGCCTCGACGAGCGCCGCGAACACCGCCACGTCGCCGAGCGTGTCGTCCGTCTCGCGAGTCTCCCACAGGTGGTCGAGTCCGTCTACGTCCGCGTCGACCGCCTCGAAGCCGTGTCGGCGGCGGTTCGCGGCGACCGCCTCCCGGTAGGTTGGGATGTCCATAGGTCGTCCACGATCCGCATGGTAAAAAATGACACAGGTAGCTCCGGACCGGAAGGCGTCCGCGAGACCCGGCGTCTTCCGCGTCGGGTATATACCACTCTATATCCCTCTTAGAAACCCTTAATCGGGCGTGACGGGACGCGCAGGTGTGAGCGAAGACGACGTCGCCACGTTCGGGTTCGTCTGTGTACAGAACGCCGGTCGTAGCCAGATGTCGGCCGTGTTCGCCGAACGCGAGCGCCGCGAGCGCGACCTCGGCGACCGCGTGGAGGTCGTCACCGGCGGGACCCACCCCGCGGACGAGGTCCACCCCGAGGTCGTGGCGGCGATGGCGGAGGTGGACATCGACCTTTCCGACCGCGTCCCCCGCGAGGTCTCGACCGCGGAGCTCGACGCGTGCGACGTGGTCGCGACGATGGGCTGTTCGACGCTGACGCTCCCGGACGGCGTCGAGGGGCGCGACTGGGCGCTCGACGACCCGCACGGGCAGGATATCGATCGTGTCCGGGATATCCGCGACGAGGTCGAGGGGCGCGTGCGCGACCTCTTCGATGAGTTCTTTGGCGAGGAGTAGGCGGCTCCGGCCGCGTATCCGTGCGACTCGGGGGTTTCTCTCGCCGCAGGATAGTCCCGGGCGGATTCGAACCGCGAGGACTCGCTTCGCTCGTCCTCTGGGCTCGAATCAATTCGGACACCTGCGGCTCGCGGAGTTGCTCGCCGCAGGATAGTCCCGGGCGGATTCGAACCGCCGTCAATGGCTGACTTCGGGCATCCGACGGGCGTTCTTGGTGGAACACCCGACAGCCGCGCGTGAGCCGCAGACGCGGACGGATTCCCTCCAAAGGCCATTATGATTGGCCACTACACCACGGGACTTCGTATTCGGCTAACCGACGGGCACTCAAGTACGTTACTCTCCGCGACGAGACTGGGACGGCCCCGGCTACGCCCCCTCCTCGATCCGGTCGAACCGCTCCGCGAAGTTCTCGCGACAGGAGCCGCAACAGAAGTGGTACAGCGTCCCGTCGATCCGGGCCGACTCCCCCTCGGCGGTGACGGTGTTGCCGCACTCGACGCACTCGACCGCGAGGTCCGCGTCGCCGACCGCGGGCGACCACTCGTGGGCGTCGAGCAGCCGCACCGACAGGTCGCGCACGGCCGCCAGTCCGACCGCGTCGTCGACGAGGTCACGAGCGGTCCCCTCCTCGACGCGCGCGACGACCGTCACCTCGCCGTCTGCGGTGAGGAACGCGTGCTCGACGCGCTCGTGGCTCGCGACCGCCGCGTGAACGCGCTCGGCGTCCGCGGGCGCGACAGCGAGCGTCGCGAGGACCCGCAGCCCGTCGGAGAGCGCGTCACCGTCGATCCGAAGCGTGAACCCCTCGATGACGCCCACCTCGCGTAGTCGGTCGACCCGGTCCGACACCGCGGGCGCGGAGAGGTCCACGCGCTCGGCGATATCGCTGTACGGGCGCCGCGCGTCGGCCAGCAGCAACCGGATGATCTCCCGGTCCGTCTCGTCGAGCGTTCGCATGGGCGAGCGTTCGCCCGGCGCGGGCAAAAGGCGTCCGGGAGGGGCGGGCGGTCGCGGGACCCGGTCGGCGTCGGGAACACGGGACGGTGGCGGGGAAACCGGTCGGCGTCGGGGGCGACGGAAAGGCAGTTGTGCCCGGGACGCGAACGGGCGCCCATGACGACGATAGACGTCGACGGGATGTCGTGTACCGGCTGCGAGGACAACGTGACCGACGCGCTCGGCGAGCTGCCGGGCGTCGAGTCCGCGAGCGCGGACCACGAGGCGGGCACCGCGACCGTCGAGGGCGACGTGGACGTGGACGCGGTCGTGGCCGCCATCGAGGACGCCGGCTACGAGGCGTCGGCGTAGGAGACCCGACGTGCGGACGGAGCACCGCACACCCCGAACCGCCGACTTTTTTCGCCCGAGCGCGCTCGCCGAGACATGGACAGCGTACTCGTCACCGGGGGCGCGGGCGGCGTCGGCGCGTGGACGGTCGACGCGCTCGCCGACGCGGGCCGCGAGGTGGTCGCCGTCGACCGCGAAGCGCCGCCGACTGAGGAGCGCCGGGACGGCGTCGACTACGTGGCGGCGGACCTCACCGACTACGGCGAGACGCGACAGGTGGTCGACGCGGCCGCGCCCGACGCGGTCGTCCACCTCGCCGCGATCCCGCACCCCGAGGACCACGCCGGGTCGCGCGTGTTCGCGAACAACGTCGAGAGCGCGTACAACGTCTTCGACGCCGCCGGGGCCGCGGGCGCGCGGATCGTCTGGGCGTCGAGCGAGAGCTGCTACGGCACGGTCTTCGCGGCGGACGACTGGCTGCCCGACCGGCTCCCGATCGACGAGGAGACGCCGACCCAGCCCGAGGACCCGTACGGCCTCTCGAAGGTCGTCGGCGAGGAGGTGGCCGCCGCGGCGGCCCGCCGACACGGCGTCCCCGCCGTCTCGCTGCGCCTCTCGTGGGTCACGTTCCCGGGCGACGAGCGGCGCCGCGAGGCGCGCGAGACGTTCGACCCCGCGACCGCGGCCCCGAGCGGGAACTGCTGGTCGTACGTCGACGTGCGCGACGTGGTCGCGGCGGTCGAGGCCGCGATCGACCCCGAAACAGCGGTCGACGGCCACGAGGCGGTGCTGATCGTCGCCGCGGAGAACTTCCTCGGTCGCGACACCGCGGCGACGATCGAGGCGGTCCGCGGCGAACTCCCCGCGGAGTGCGACCTCGACGGCGACGAGTCGATTTTCGACTGCTCGAAGGCGAAGCGCCTGCTCGGGTGGGAACCGGGCCACTCGTGGCGCGACGGCGCAGAGCGGGGAGCGGAACGCGACGACGGGTGATCGAGGCGGGGGGATCGCGGTCGAGCCGGGGTGTTCGGGGGACGTCAGGCTCAGTCGTCGGCCGGGTCTTCCGAGTCGGCCGCGTCACCCGGCGAGTCGCCGTCCTCGGCGGGCGCCGCGCCGGCCGCGGTCGAGTCCGCACCCTCGGTCATGGCCGTCATCGAGTCGGCGGCGCCGACCGCTCCCGCGTCGTCGACCGTCTCCTCATCGCCGATCGCTCCCTCACCGCCGACCGTGTCCTCGTCGGCAGTGTCACCGTCCTCGACCGTCGGCTCGGGCGGGCGATAGGTATAGACGAACTCCCCGGCGACGGCGTGGAACGCGCCGGTCTCGGGGTCCTCCACGACGCCGGTGTCGTTGTCGATCGCGAAGTCGACGAGGTCGCGGAGCGACCCCGCCTCGGCGGTCGGACGCTCGTGGACCGACGCGGGGAGGCGGAACGTCGTGATCCACTCCGCGAACTCGGAGCGGTCGTCGCGGTACGAGAGGTACGCGCGCTCCGCGGGCGTGAGCGCGAGGTCGAACTCCCGCGTCGCGTACGCGGTGCCGCCGGCGCCGACGAGCCCCGCGAGCAGGAGGAGGGGACCCCCGAGCGACCGGAGCACGCCGTACTCCCGCTCGACGCTCACCGACTCGGTCCGCTCGGTTGTGTCGGACCGGACGCCGGGCTCGGAGACGGAGTAGGTGTCGCCCCCGTGCGTGACCGTCATGTCGAGCGTCTGCGTCGACGCGGTCGGAACCCCGCCGATCGACCCGTCGACGGCCACCTCGGTCGTGACGAACGTCTCCGTCTCCCCCGGCGAGGCGCCGAGCTGCTCTTCGATCGACGCCACGCGCCCGTCGATCGCGGTGCTGTTGAGTTCGAAGGAGGCGTCCACCGTCTCGCCGGGCGCGACGTTGGCGGCCGTCTCCGACGCGATCGGTTCCGTCTCGCGCCAGTAGACGGTCCCCTCATCGCCGACGTTGCGGATGACGAGCGCGGAGTCGAGCTGGACGGTGACGTTCTCCGCGGTCGACGCCGCGTAGCTCGTCGTCACGTTCACGTCGAGCTCGGGCGCGATCCGCGTGAAGTACGTGTCGCGGCCGTCCAGCACCGCGCCGGTCTCGAAGACGGTGTTCGGCTCCGTCACGGTCGCGCTGTGGCGGTACTCGCTTTCGACGGTCAGCGAGGAGACCGTCCGGCGCTCCGTCTCCGTGCCGGGGTCGACGTGCGTCGTGTACACGAGCCCCGCGCCGGCCGCGGCGAGGAGGAGGCAGACCGCGAGGATCGCGGCGGACTGTGCGTTCAGCACGGCGCGGAGTCTGAGTCGACGTTCGTTTGGTTCTGAAGACATGTGTTACCTGTAGAGCTCGCGGAGGAGTCGCTTGTAGAGCGGGGGGCGCTCGCGGGAGTCGCGAGACCGGATCCGCGCGGGCTCGCCGCGTAAGAGCAGGAGGCCGACGCCGACGATACCGCCGCCGAGCAGCCCGTTTATTGCGACGAGCGGCGCCCAGGGGTGGACGCCGTACAGCTCGTCGACGATGCCGGGCGGCAGCACGGCGAGGTAGCGGTGTTCGACGACGAACAGCCGATAGTATCCCGTCTCGTCGGGCGCGGACAGCGTCACCGTCGTCGAGGCCTCGCCGCGACTGGCGACCGAGAGCCGCTCCGGCTCGACGTCGACGCCCGGGCTCGCCGGCGTGACGTACGCGTACACGGGGACGAGCCCCGCGTTGGGGACGACGTACTCGATCTCTTGGCTCGTGCCGCGCTCGATGACGGTCGGGTTCTCGGACTCGAACTCGGCGCTCACGACGCCGTACTCCTGCGTGCCGGCCGGGAGGACCATCGCCGCCGTCGCGGTGGCCATCAGCACCAGCGCCAGCGCGCCGAGGATCGCCAGCACGGAGGTGCCGTCGTCGCGCGACCGGTCGCGCGAGTCGCGGTCGCGCGAGCCGGCGTTGAGATACCAGTCGACCGCGTAGGCGACGAGCGACAGCCCAAAGATGATGTACGCGAGCCCCTGCGTTCCCTGGAACGAACGGACGCCGAACGTCACCGCGAGCCACGTCTGGACGGACTGTAACGCGGACTGGAACCCCATAGCGACGGTCCCGAGGTGCGGGATCACGACGACGCTGCCGCCGATCTGGAGCGCCTTCGCCACCACGTCCGCGTCCTGAACGACCGGCTCGCCGCCGTCCTGATCGGTGAACGGGTTGTTGTCTCCCCGAGTGATGTAGCCCCGCTCGGCCTCCTCGACGACCCGGTGGGTCGTCAGCCCGCCGCCCTGGATCTCCTGTGCCTCGAACGTCACCACGTCGCCCGGCCCGATCCCGCCCGCGAGCTGTGCCGGGATCGCTACGAACCCGTCGCCGGGAGCCAGCGTCGGCTGCATGCTCCCGGTCTCGACGTAGCTGAGGAGGACCGGTTGGCCGAGGAGCTGTCCGACGACCAGCGAGACGACGACCAGCACCGCGGCCGCTTGGAGCGCGACGGACAGCGTTCGTTTGAGTGACATGGTGTCGAACTCGGCTCGGAGACGGACTCGGGGCGGCGACCGCCGCGAGGCGGTACCTGTCGCACGGCCGTCAGGTAGTCGTCGATCGCTGAACGGCGGCGTGTCCTTATAACTTCGTGGGTGGCGGCGAACCGGATCGGGCGGCCGCCGTCGGCCCTACTCGTCGAAGGCGCCGGCGGCGAGCAGCGCGAACGGGCCGATGAACCCGAGGCAGAACCCGAGCAGGTGGACGTACAGGTTCACGACGCTCCCGCCGCCCGAGGGGTCGGACGGGAAGCCGACGACGGGGTAGCCGACGGCCACCAGCCCGCCGACGACCAGCAGTTCCCCGTAGCCGGGACGCGACGCGACGGCGGCCGCGTGCGTCCGGACCGCGGGCGGGAACCGGACCTCGCTGCTGGCCGCGTACAGCACCGCGAGGAGCGCGCCCGCGACGCCGATCGCCAGCCCCGCGACCCCGATGCCCGTCGTCGAGACCGGCAGCGCGAGGAGCGCGATCCACCCGACGAGCGCGAAGAAGACCGCCGGCAGCGCGCGCAGCGAGGCCGCGGGCGCGAAGTGTTCGCGGGCGTAGCAGTACCACAGGATCGGGAGCAGTCCGGCGAGCGCCATGTTGATCCCGGAGAAGCCGAAGCCGATCGCGTCCCGCGGGACGGCGAGGTTCAGCGCGGACAGCGCGAACGGGAAGGCGCCGAGGTACGTCGCGAGCGACGTGAAGAAGAGCCGCCGTCGCCCGCCAAGGACGGCGAGCGCGTAGCCGACGCCGGCGAGGAGCCCGTATCCGACGAGGTTCCCGAGGAGGTGATCGGTTCCGAGGTGGACGTAGTGCGCCGCGAACGCCGACGGCACCGTCGGGTCCGCGTACGCGAACGCGAGCGAGCGGCGGGTCGCCTCCGGCAGCGCGAAGACCGCGAGCAGGACCGCGGGCACCGCGAGCAGGACGAGCAGGTCGGTCGCGCGGACGCCGGCGAGCATCTCCTGACTGAACGTGCGGTCCGGCCGACTACCGTCGACGGAGCGATCCGACGGGCCGCCGTCGACGGAGCGATCGCGCTCGTCGGTCGCAGACGTGCT
This sequence comes from Halorubrum sp. CGM4_25_10-8A, assembly GCF_005435025.1. Lineage (NCBI taxonomy): Archaea > Methanobacteriati > Methanobacteriota > Halobacteria > Halobacteriales > Haloferacaceae > Halorubrum > Halorubrum sp. CGM4_25_10-8A. Next base: position 34,305 of record NZ_SGTX01000016.1, read on the forward strand.
CACGGCCCGTGGGTCGTCGACCAGCGGTTAAGACCTGTCGGCGCGCGCCCCGGATGCGGCCCGGGGCTCACGACCGCGGCATCCGGCGGAACAGCGCGAGTCCGGCCACCGCGAGGGCGAGCGCGGCCAGCAGCCCGCCGAGTTCGACGAACTCGATCCCCCCGGGTTCCTCGGTCGGCCCGGCCTCGGTGTCGGCGGCGCTACTCGCCGCATCGGAGCCGCTCGCCGTCTCGGCGCTCTCCCCGTCGCCGCCAGTCGCCTCGGAGTTACTCCCCTCACCGCCCGCCGGGTCGCCGCCGGGGTCGCCGACGAGCAGGGTCCCGGCGGGGGTCCCGCCGACCGCGAGGTCGTACGCGCCGGCGGCCGAGACCGTCTCGTCGAACGAGAGCGTCGCCGTCTCGTTGGGCGCGAGCGCGACCGTCTCGCTCGCGACCGAGTTACCGTCGGCGGTCAGCGTCACCGCGCGCTCGCCCGCCGCGCCGCCCCCGTTTCGGACGGTCGCCCGGACGGTGACGTTCTCGCCGGGGTCGATCGCCTCGGGCGCGACCGTCGCCGCGGTCACGTCGAACCGGGGCTCGCGCGTCGCGACCGCGAACGTCGAGAACTCGGTCGTCGTCGCGCGGAAGTGGACGCGGTCCTCGGGGAGCCCCAGGATATCGACGACCGCCTCGTCGACGACCTCGACCGACACCGCCTCCCAGTCGCCCGCGTCCGTCTGCCGGTAGAGCGTCACGTCCGCGGGGTCGGTCCCGGTCGCGTTGAGGTAGTCCCGGTCCGCGCTGAGCCGGATCGTCATCGCGTCGACCGCGTCGGGCGCGAACTCGTGCGCGAGCGAGAGGTACCCGACCGGACGGGGACGCGTGGGCGCGGTCAGCGCGCTCCCGTTCGCGAAGGGGACCGGGCTCCCCGCTGCGTTCAGCTCGACGCGATCGTTCCGGACGCCCGCCAGGTCGATCCCCTCCAGCGTGACGTTGTCGCGGTCGATGGGCATCCCGTCGGCCCGGAACCGGACCTCCGCACCGGACTCGACGCCGCTCGCGACGAACTCGCGGCGGTCCGCGCTCGGCGAGGCGACCGTCTTTGTCGGGCCCCCGTCGGCGGTCCCCTGAGTCGACGCGCCCGTCGCGGTCGCCTCCACTTCCTCGGGCTCCGCGATCTTCGCCTCGATCGAGAACTCGTCGGCGCCCAGCTGCGCCCCGGCGGCCGTCCCGCGCGTGTCGAGTTCGAGCCCGATCGTGACGGTCTCGTTCGGCGCGAGCGTGACGTTGTTCGCCTCGCCTTCGATCGAGTCGCCGCCGGCGACGAAGGTGACGTTCTCGCTGGCGTACTCGATCCAGACGCGCGCGTACTCGTCTGCCGTGTACGTGACCGTGAACACGTCGTCGATCGTTCCCGTCGAATCGACGTTCACGCCCTTGAAAGAAGGATCCTCGATGTTCGGGTTCGACGCCGACACGTCGATCGCGATCTCGTCGTCGTCATTTAAATAGGCGTACTTGCCGTTCGGGCCGTCGGCCGGCTGGACCGCGAGATCGCCGTCAGCGACGGTGTCGGCCGGGCCGTCGATCACCGCCGCGCCCGTGGCGAACGCGAGCGCCCCTGCGGCTACGAGGAGGAGTGAGAGGGTCAAAATGCGGCGGAAGGTCGACATAGGTAGCTATGCTAGCAGTATGTACTCCATTAGGTTGGTTATGCTGTGTGTGAAAGTGTTCTGGTTCAGATTGAAGTCAATAAGTCAGTCAAATATATTGTCTGACTCCGGATATTTTGATAAGCCTATCATAGATTAATTCCCGTTCGCCTGTAAGCTGTTTCCATCCTCGCGGCGTGAGTTAGGGTTGTTCGCTGGGGTAACGCTATTGTCGTCGTTGACGCCCCCGCCGATACTGTTTTTGGCAACGATAGTGATCGAATCGAGAAGCGTATCGTCGGCGGAGATGTCGGCCTCGGGGACGCCGTCGTTCGCAGGGCGCAGGTGGCGCTCGTCAGTCGCCTCTGCTGCGTCGCCGTCCCTAGTGTCGATGCGGACCCCGATCGGAACGTCCTCGCCGACTTCGAGGCCAACCGTCCCGCCGTTGGCGAGGCTGAAGACGCCGTTTCCGCGAGGCACGTACGTTGCGGGAGGATTGTCCTGACCGGATTTGACGTGTTCCCGCCCGATAATGAACGTGACAGCCTCGGTGTACTCACCGGTCTTGTCGATCCGGAATCCGACCTTTTGCGTCCCCTGGTTCCGGACGACGAATATGTCCTCAACGCGGGTTAGCGCGTCGTCGTTCACCCTGTCGAGGTGAACCGCGAGCTGCCCGTTCTCCGTTCGCGCGTAGTCTCCGTTCGGGCCTGAAGCCGGCTCTAACGCCAGGTACGCCTGCTCATCCCCAGCCACACTGACCGTTACAGTCCGGTCGGCGCTCACGCTGGTGAACGCACCGCTGCCTGCCGCCACGGAGGTGCCTGTCACCGTCACACCAGGCGTGGGAGGGAATTTGCGTCGGTTCATACTCTGTCCTTGTGTCGAAGCCCACCGACGGAGTTGAACCGCCAAGACGTCTCCCCGGTCAAGCAGAGGGATCGCCTCGCACCCGCGTGGGTGAATGAAGACCCGACACGGCGAGTGAGCTACTCGTCCGCTCGAGTTCTATACGTTGTCTGCGGTACCCTCGATTTGGTAGACGAAGCCGCCGCTAAACTCCACCTCGTTCAGATCACCACCTGCGTTCCACGAATTGGCAACTCGCGGCGAACTCATCACGCTGTCTCGCTCACTCGAAGAGACGAAGTACTGCTCAGTGATTAGGCCCGCCGAGCCCACTTCGTTCGGGGCGTCATCGTTCACCACAACAGGGTATCGCTTGAGTATAACGGTGTGCGAGAGGCTGCTGCTGACTCCGCTGCCACGCTCGACCGTTCCAACGGTTACGTCGTGATCAGACCCTGCGCTGGAGTCGCCATCAATCGGGAAGAACACGTCCCAGTCGCCGTCTGAATCAGTATCGACCTCCGAGTTACGATTCTGTAGGTGGAAATCGGTACCACCGGGTTCCTCTTCAGTGTAGAGGGGCAGGTCTTCTTCGATCTCGTTGTTGGTGCCGACAAGACTAATCCCTCGTGCGGCCGGATCCGCGCCGACCTCCTGACCGGACTCCTCGTCATCCCCACCTTGATCCCACGCGGAGATGCCGATACCGCCCCAGTCGTTGTTCCGGGTTGTAATGTTCTTGACCGTGACGTTCCGACAGTTCGTGAGGAACAGCCCGGTCCCGCTCGTCGTGGATGCATTCGGGTTCTCCCCGTCGGCCGTAACATTTGCGAGCACCGCATCAGTTACGCCGTTGAGATCGACTTCGGAGAGTGACGATCCCTTGACCGTGACGTTCCTCACTTCGAGCCCTGTCACGCCGTAGATTTTCAGGCCGAAATAACTAGCGGGATATCCTCCCCCGGTACTGACGGGACCTTTGAGCGTGAAGTCCCTCAACGTGACATCCTCGGCGCCGCGTTCAATCTCGAAACCGTATGAGTTGGAGAACTGACTGTCTTCACTCGCGTCGATGGTGACCTCTCCTTCCCCAGCACCGCGCAGAGTGAGGCCACTCACACTGCCCGGAATCACCGGCCGTTCTTCATACGTCCCGGGCTCGACGATGATCGTTGTCCCGTCGGCGCTGTCGATGGCGCTCTGGATCGAGCTGAAATCACCTTGGTCGGGCGTCTGACTGACGACCAGCGCCTCGTCTCCCTCAGGGCCGACGGACTCGGAGGTGCCGGGCCTATCCACATCGGCCCGGATCGTCGCCGTGAGGCTATCAGAGTCGAGCGAAAAGCTCCCGGTGTCGATGTGGACACCGATGTTCGCAGTCTCGCCCGGACTGAGGGCGAGAACGCTGTTCGAGTTGTCTTTCAGCTTCGTCGACCGCGAGCCGTTCGGGTAAAAGTAAAGATTGTCATTGTCGAACTTCGACCCGCCGGAGAGTCTCGACCAGACGTAGACTGTCTGAGTCCCCTGATTAGTGACCCGGAACACGTCGTCGAAGTTGTACACGGAGTTTCGGCCCACACCGCTCCCTTCGTTGCCACTCCCAGAGAAGTCTAAGCCGATCTTTCCGTTGGTTCCCTGTGAGGCGAACTGACCGTTCGGGCCACCTGATGCCTGTAGGGCAACGTAGCCAGTACTGTCGTCCGCGACCTCAACAGCGACATCGCGAGTCGCTTCGGCGGTCGTGAACGCGCCAGAGCCAACTGCAGCCGCCCCGCCGGCGGTGAGCGATCCGAGTCCGAGAACGAATTTGCGTCGTTGCATTATGTGTTACCTCGTTGTTAGAGCGGGGGCTGTGAGTCGTCACTCGCGGCAACGAACGTGGCGCTCCCGCTGAAACTGTTCGGTGACTGGCCGCCCTGTGCGGTGGCATCGACGACCAAGTGGAGGTAAATGTCTTCTCCCGGAGTTAGGTTGTACGGCTTAACGCTAGAACCGTTCCCGCCATCATAGGCGAGTTGTGTACTCGCGCCTGTTTTGCTTCCCATACTTGAGCTGAATGTGGGATAACCACTCGCCTCGATCGTGAGAAAGTCGCTCCCGGCGCCGAGGTTCTCGATGTTGACCCAGAAGTTCGCTGCTTGTGTTCCTTGATTAGTTACGCGCAGTACGTCGTCGATACGCGTCGTCGCGTTGGGATTAAACCCGTCTCCGTCGACGGAGCCACCGCCACTCGAATCGCCGTCCGCACCGGAGAAGTCGAATGACACCTCCCCGTTGTTTCTCAGGACGTAGTCCGAGTTCGGACTCTGATTAACCTGTTCTAGCCCGAGGTACGCGCTGGCGTCTCCAGCGACTTCTACGTTGACCGTGCGTTCCGCTGTTACGCTAGTGAATGCACCAGTGCCTATGGCGGCCGCACTCCCTGTAGCCAATGCCCCTAGTCCAGCGATGAATTTTCGTCTGTTTGACATGACGTTGGTTGCTCCCGTACGACCCGCGGGCCGCCGACGCGAGACATCCAGCGTCACCCGGGGTCGCTCTATTAGAGCAATGGGACCTATCCCATATCGTTATGAATTTCCAGAAACACTTCCGGGCGGGACTGAAGCCCCGCCCGCTCCGTTCCGACTCCGCCTGAACCCCGGTTCGATCGGTTCAGGCCGGTCCTGAGACCCCGTTCAGGCCCGCCCTGAAGCGGCGATCGTCGCCCGTGTAACGAGGGTGGTAGTTACTGAAGCCTGATAATATCGGCTAGAGAGCCCGCGAATAGAATCCGTATTACGCCACACATCTGCTTCTTAGACCGTCAAAAGCCGACTCACGCGTTCGTGTTGACCCGCGAGTGAACGGCGAGAAAGTTTAGCAGATTATCATAACCACGGGATTTATGTTGGCGTGTTCATATATGTCAGACAGAAATGGCGTCGGTACAGCGGCCGGACGGTCGGGGGGCAGAACCGACGACTGAGGTGTCAGAAGACGACCTGTTCGACGTGTTGGCGAACCAGCGCCGGCGGTTCGCGGTCCATCTGCTGAAGCGGGAGGAGGCGGAGAAACTCGAGATCGGCGACATGGCCGAGCAGATCGCGGCGTGGGAGAACGGGACCGACATGGCGGAGATCACGGGCGACGAGCGCAAGCGCGTGTACACCGCCCTCCAGCAGTCCCACCTGCCGAAGATGGACGACGCGGGCGTCGTCGAGTTCAACAAGGACCGGGGGATCGTCGAGCCGACGCCCGCGCTTCAGAACGTCGACCTGTACATGGACGTGGTCGAGGGGAAGGAGATCCCGTGGAGCGACTACTATCTCGGGCTCTCGGGCGTCGCCGCCGCGCTCGCCGGCGCGGTGTGGCTCGGCGCGTGGCCGTTCACCCTCCTGCCCGAGATGGCGTGGACGGTCGCCATCGTCGTCGCGTTCGCGTTCTCCGCGATCACGCACAAGTACTACACCGCGGAGATGAAGGTCGGCGAACCCGAGGAACCCCCGGAACTGACGTAGCGCAACGGTGTTCAGGGAGCGATTACCGGGGTTCCGGTGCCGCATAACCATACGGCCGGGACGCGTTGTACCGGGTGAACTAACTGTGCGAACTTATCGCAAATGAAACGACGGAACCTCATCCTCCTGCTCGGCGGCGCGAGCTCCGGCGCGATGAGCGTCGGCACCGGGGCGTTCAGCAGTATGGAGGCGGAGCGGGGAGTGTCAGTGGACGTGGTGAAAGACAGTCGAGCGTTCGTTGGATACAAAACTCCAAACGACGGCTCGACAGTGAGTGAGGGGGACTCGATAACCCTGGTGACGGTGACGAACCGATTTAACCACGACCTTTCGATCGCCGAGGTCGAAGTGGGTGAAGGGGACGATATTCTGGGTGAGGTCGAGTACGACTCCGGTGATTTCGGAAGCGGCAAAGAGCAGTCCATCAAGGCGCCGGTTTCAGGAATCGACTCTGACGAGCCAGTCGGCATCGAAGTAACGGTCACGGTAGAGGGGAGCGGTGTCACGGCACAGTTGTTTGGTGATACGGAGACCCGGCGGTTTACGATCGAACGCGAGGACGAAACAGACGAGGGGAACGGAGCGGTCAGCGGTAGTTCCAACGGGGTAGACTTCTCCGGAGGCGGAAACGCCGAGATTCTCGGAGAAGACAGGACAGAAACGGTAGACGTCTATCTGATCAGTCCCGGAAAAAGCGGTAGCGACGAAGTCATGACCCGTGAAGACGAGAGGATCGAAACGAAGCACAAAATCCGCGGCCAGTTGAGCGGTGCGAGTGGCAATACGATCGTAGGTGTCAAACTCGACGACACCGTGTACGTTCATCCACAGTGGAGCGCGGAGGATTGCGGCCTCGATCAGCACAACAACGGGGGGCCGGGAGAGACGCGTGAGAATCCCCCGAGTTGTGAGTCGGACTGATTGGTAGTTCGTCTCGATATCATTCTCACCGATGGTAGGCGTACGACAGCACGGTAGGAGCAAACAGATCCATCTCTGTCTCTAGTCGAATTGACGGTCGGTAGACAGAGCGAAAGTCGCCGGGAAGTGGGTTGGAAGGGATCACCTGAAGGTTTTCAATACGGCTACGATCGGCTTCATCTTGACCCAGAACTGCTACAGAGTCGCCCAGAAGCATTTCAGTCCCATCCAACAAGTTTTCTGCCAACTCATAACGATATTGGATACGTCCCATGGGTGAAGTAGAGCGACCTAGGGTGACACGGGATGTCTCGTGTCTCCTGCGGGTCGTGTGCGGACAACAGAGGTAGACCAACCATGGAACGACGCAAATTCCTAGTCGGAATGGGATCGCTCGCCGCCGGTTCGGCGGCTGCAATGGGTACCGGGGCAATGAGTATCACTCAAAGCAATCGAAATGTCGATGTTAATATTGTCGCTGACGATCAAGGTGCAATTGGAGTAAAAGATGTGAGTTCCGGGGACTTCATTAAGCAATCTAATGGTGAGCTAGGGATTGATTTTGCTAGAGGAACTGGAGATGGTGTCAGCGTCGGGGCTAAGATCGAACTTGGTGATGTTAATGTTCAGGGGCCAGACCTAGCAAAGGACTGGGGATATACGGGAACTCCAGCCTTCAAAATAGTCAACCAAGCGCCGGCAGAAACCTATGATATCACGTTCACGTACGAACTGGATAATTCCGCCAACTTGAATTCAAACGGGTCTGCGTTGGCCTTCTACAATTTCAAAAACACCCATTACTCACCACTGCGTGTCTTTGATGGGAGCCCTGAGGCAGTTAGTGGTCAGTCAGGGGTTTATGAGCAAAGTGACTTCCTTGATCAGTATAGTGGACTGAGCCCCGGTGAAGCCATTGATATGGCAGTAGCCGTGAATACCGATTTCTTGAATTCGGATACTTCCGAAGATATTTCAGGTAGTCTGACAATTAGCGCGACGCCTCATTGATTTTTTGCGGGAACTATTTTTGATCAACTTCTCTTTATTTGTTTGATTTATACTCGATAGAGTTATTTATTTCTAGTAATCTGCTATAACAACTATATTCATTACTTTATATCAGTATTCTAGATTTAGAATCGGGTTCTTGGGGAAACGCACGACTCACTATGACGGTTACAGCAGTCTTGGTCGTGGGTCGCGATCTCGCCCACGTCTATGATATCGAAGTCGGAAAGTGCGGTCCAGTCGAACACACAAGTCTATGATGATTGAGAGGCCTGGAATTCCTGCGTCCAGTCGTCACTCCTCGTCATCGATCATCTCGACGACCTCGTCGCGAGAGACGGCCTCGGTCTCACCCTTTCGCATCGCGTACTCCTCGGCGGCGATGCTCGCCAGCATATCGCGTGACGCGCCCGGGTGCTCCGTCGCGTCTCGGATCGCGTGCCGGAGGAACTCGCTCCGAGACGTGTAGCCCTCTTCCTTCCAAGCCGCGTCGATCTCCGCCAGTTGGCGCTCGGTGACGCGCACGTTGATCGTCGTCGTCTCGGGGTCGTCGATATCGCTATCGTTCGTACCCGTTTCAGACATACGTGTGTGTTGTCCCCGCGGTCATATAAATACTCTCTAGCTGGAGACCGCCGTCCTCGATGCCGGGACAGCCAATCTACACTCCGACAAACGCACGGACGAGTCCCGGTGAAACATATGAATACATCGTACACATAGCAAACGCCATGCCCACAATCTCCACTCGCGTCCCCGAGGACCTCGAGGCCGAACTGGAGGAATACCTCAAATCGGAACGCCTCGACCGGAGCACGGCGGTCAGGAAGCTACTCTCGGAGGGGCTCGACGAGTGGCGCAGAGAGCGGGCGCTCGACCGCTTCACCGACGGCGAGGTCTCGCTCACGAAGGCCGCCGACCTCGCCGGCGTCTCTGTCTGGGAGTTCGCCGACCTCGTCGAAGAAGCGGACGACGCGTGGGTCTCGGCCGACCACCTCGAAGCCGACCTCAACGAGCTGTGAGCTGGGTGTTCGACGCGACGCCGCTGATCTACCTTGCGAAGGCGAACCGGATCGGTGTCGTCAAGCCGCTGGACGAGCCGCGGGTCGTCCCGGAGGGCGTCTACCGCGAGGTCGTGACGACCGGCGTCGAGCAGGGATACGACGACGCGCGTCGGATCGAGCGCGCCGTGGAAAACGGCCTCGTCGACGTCGTCGCGGTCGAGACCGACGACTCGCCGGTCGCGACGCGACTCGCGCGACACCCGGGACTGAGCGACGCGGGCGTGGCGGTCCTCGTCTGCGCGAACGCTCGCGACGCGGTGGCCGTGATGGACGAGTCCGCCGGGCGCTCCGCGGCCGAAGTGGAGGGCGTCGAGACGCGCGGGACCGCGTATCTCGTCCTCGCGGCCGTGAAAGACGGGCAGCTGTCGAAAGCGGAGGGGCGTGACGCAATCGACGCGATGATCGACCACGGGTGGTACGTCGCGCCGGACGTGTACACGAGGATCGTCGGGAAGCTGGAGTCGTTCGAGTAACGACTATTACGGCTCGTGAGAGAGTCCTCGGTATGGCATCGCCGCTCCCGTTATCAGAGGAAGAAAAGGAACGAATGCGGCGCGGCCGAGTCAGTTCCGGGGTCGCGACCGACGAGGCGGACATCGACGAGATACTCTACGGCTGAGTTCGGGCGTCGATCTACTCCTCGCTGTTATTTTCCTCGTCTCTCTCACCTTCCGCCTCCAACACCTCGTCCGCGAACTCCCGAATCGCCTGTTTTTCCTCAGCGCTCACGTCGACCGCCTGCGCGCTCTCTATCTGGCCGTTCACGACCGCGTTCTGCTGTGGCCCCCACACCTCCGGCGGCTGTGCCTTGATGTACTCGGCCCACCGGATCACCTGCTCGTAGCGGGGCGGTCGCTGGGGGCCGTCATCGCTTTCGGCCGAGCCCTCCTCAGGCGTTCGTGAGTCGCTCATAGCGGTCTTCGACGTCGAGTCGTTCGACCTGTCTTCCGAGGCGGTCGCGGGAAAGCGTTTCCGGGAGGATCAGAACAGCCCGGGCACGAGGACGTAGCTCAGGAGCATTCCGAACAGCCCGGCGAACAGCGCGAACAGGGCCATCGGGACGATCGCCTTCCGGAGCAGGTCGCCCTCGCGGCCGGTGATGCCGACGACGCCGCAGATCGCGGCGACGTTCAGCACCGAGACCATGTTGCCGAGGCCGCCGCCGACGTTCTGGAGGCTGACGGCGATCGTCCGGGAGAGTTCGACCGTCTCGGCGGCGTTGTACTGGAGCACGCTGAACAGGATGTTCGAGGAGGTGTTGCTCCCGGTCATGAACGAGCCGATGGCGCCGATCCACGGCGAGATCATCGGGAGCAGGCCGCCCGCGCCGATCGCGAGCGCGCGGCTGAGCGCCTCCATCATGCCGAGGAGGCCCGCGGTGTTCGTCTGCGACTGGATCATCACCTGCGTCATCGACACCGCGATGATCAGCGTGAGCGCGGCGGGCGCGACCTGCTCCGCAGAGCGCCGCCACGCCGCGCCCATCTCGTCGATGTCCATCTTGTGGATGAGGCCCGTGAGGACGGCGATCGGGATGAACGGCATCGTGCCCGGGAGGTAGAGGTACTGGAGCGTGTACCCGAGCTCGGTGCCGAGGATCGAGTCGATGCCGACGGTGAAGCTCTGGATCCACGGGAGCACGGCGGTGCCGGCGACCGTGAGGTCGGGCCACCGCGTGGCGAGCAGCGCGAGCGCGACGAGGAGGTACGGCGTCCACGCCAGCAGCACCGACATCTCTTTTTGTGGCTGGTCGCGGGAGATCTCGTCGAGTTCGAGGCCGCCGAGCCAGGTGTCGCTCCACTGCGAGTCGGTCGGGAAGTCCCACTCGCGGTCGGGGATGAGGATATTGTTGTTCGCGAGCAGGAGCCCCACGCCGAGGACGACGAACCCGGCCGCGATGTCGGGGAGCGCGGGCCCGACGAACCACGCGACCACCAGCTGCGTCCCGCCGGTGACGACGCCGAGGAGGAGCGCGAACGGAGCGATGGGGAGCGTGTCGCGGACGGCGCCGCCGACGCTCCGGCCGCCGTCGGCGTCGCCGAACCAGTACGTCAGGAAGAACACGCCGAGCAGCCCCCAGAACACGTACGTCACGCCCGTGACGATGCCGGACCACGCGGAGACCATCGAGAGGAACTCGGAGACCCCCATCGAGCCGGAGAGCGCCGGGTCGATGACGGCGCCGGTGCCGCCGATGACGGGGGTCCCCGCGGCGCCGAACGGCGGGTTCGGCGCGTTGAAGAACAGCCCGAACACCGCGGCGGCCAGCGGCGGGAAGCCGAGGCCGATGAACAGCGGCGCGGCGAGCGCCCCGGGCGTCCCGAACCCGGCGGCGCCCTCGATGATCGTCATGAAGCCGAGCCCGATGAGCAGGACTTGGATGCGTCTGTCCTCTTCGATCTGTCCGAAGTACCACCTGATGGTGGCGATGGCGCCGCTCCCCTCGAGGTAGTTCATCAGGAGGATGGCGCCGAAGACGATCAGGATGATGTCGACCGCCTGGAACGCACCGTAGACGGCCGACGCGGCCAGCCAGTCGATCTCCATGCCCCAGTAGGTGAGTCCGATCCCCCCGGCGAGCAGCCACCCGACCCCCATCGCGCGGGCGGCGGACCACCTGAGTCCGGCGAGCAGGACGAACGCGACGCCGATCGGAATGACGCCGACGAACGCCAGTGAGAGTACGTTTGTCATGAGTATGTCTTTCGACCGTGTTTGGGCGTCTCACAACGATCCATATGTAACTTTCTTTTTTGACGATATTACTGGCGAGGAGTTGGGTACTGGCCGGGCGTCCGATGAGAAAGATACGTTATGTATCCCGTTAGGAAACTGCGTATAGGGAAACACCCATTAGGCTGTTACAGCAACCACGGCGTATGTCAGTCGAGTCAATCGCGACCTTCGAGTCGTCGCTCGACGAGGTCGGCGTCGAGTGCGTCCGGACGACCGCCGACGGGTTCGAGTCGGCGCTGGCGCCGCTGCTCGACGACCCGGCGGTCGGCGCGCCGCTCCCGTTCGACGGGGTCTCGCTCCCGGACGCGGTGAACACCGACCCGACCGTCGCCGAGCTCGAAGCCGCGGCGACGGGCGTCACCGCCGCCGGATACGGCATCGCCGACTACGGCTCCGTGGTGATTCAGGGCGGGGCCGCCGGCGAGGAGCCGGTGAGCCTGTACGCAGACGAGCACGTCGCGGTCGTCGCCGCGGACGACGTCCTACCGGACATGGACGCCGCGTTCGACCGCCTCGCCGCGGACGTCCGCGACGGCGCGGGGCAGTCGATCATCGCGACCGGACCGAGCGCCACCGCGGACATGGGCGCGCTCGTGAAGGGGGCGCACGGGCCGATGGACGTGACCGTCGTGCTGGTGGAGGACAGGTAGATGAGCGCCGAGAACCGACGGCGGAAGGCCGAACACATCCGCCACATCCTCGACACCGAGGGCGACAGCGTCCAGCAGAACACGCGCGTGTTCAACGAGGGACGCTACGAGTCGACCGGCGACCTCGACGACTACGAGCGGCTGAAAGACGAGGCGCGGGCGATCAAGGAGGACGCGATCGAGCGGCTGCCGGAGCTCATCGACGAGGTGACCGAGGCCGTCGAGGCCAACGGCGGCACGGTGTACCTCGCCGACGACGCCGCGGACGCGAACCGCTACATCACGGAGGTCGTCGACGGCCGCACAGCCGTGAAGTCGAAGTCGATGACCAGCGAGGAGATCGAGGTGAACGAGGCCCTCGAGGCGGACGGCGCCGACGTGTGGGAGACCGACCTCGCCGAGTTCGTCCTCCAGATCGCCGACGAGGCCCCGTCGCACATCGTCGCCCCGGCCATCCACAAGTCGCGGGAGGAAATCGCCGCGCTGTTCGACGCGGTGTTCGAGCCCGAGGACCCCCCGGAGACCGCCGAGGAGCTGACCCGGTTCGCCCGCGAACACCTCGGCGAGAAGATCCGCGACGCCGACGTCGGGATGACGGGCGCGAACTTCGTCACCGCCGACACCGGGACGCTCGCGCTGGTGACGAGCGAGGGCAACGCCCGGAAGTGCGTTCAGGCGACCGACACCCACGTCGCGGTCGCGGGCGTCGAGAAGGTGATCCCCAGCGTCGAGGACCTCCAGCCGTTCGTGGAGCTCATCGGTCGGTCGGGGACCGGCCAGGACATCACCTCCTACGTCTCGCTTCTCACCCCGCCGACCGACTCCCCGACGTTCGGCGACAAGGCGCTCGGCTCCGGCGACGAGCGCGACTTCCATCTCGTGTTAATCGACAACGGCCGGATGGAGATGCGCGACGACGACCAGCTCCGGGAGACGCTGTACTGCATCCGGTGTTCGGCGTGCGCGAACTCCTGTGCGAACTTCCAGCACGTGGGCGGCCACGCCTTCGGCGGCGAGACGTACTCCGGCGGAATCGCGACCGGCTGGGAGGCGGGCGTCCACGGCGAGGAGAGCGCCGCCGAGTTCAACGACCTCTGTACGGGGTGTAGCCGGTGCGTGAACCAGTGTCCGGTGAAGATCGACATCCCGTGGATCAACACCGTCGTCCGCGACCGCATCAACCGCGGGACGGACGGCGACCTCGACTTCCTCGTCGAGGGGCTCACGCCGGACGCGGATCCGGGCGGGATCGACCTCCAGAAGCGCCTGTTCGGGAACTTCGACACGCTGGCGAAGCTCGGGTCGGCGTTCGCGCCGCTGTCGAACTGGGTCGCGGAGGCCGGGCCCGCCCGATCGGTGCTGGAACGGACGCTCGGCGTCGACAGCCGCCGCGAGCTCCCGCGGTTCGAGCGCGAGTCGCTCGTCGACTGGTTCGCGGACCGGGGCTCGCGGGTCGACCCCGACGCCGCTCGCGAGCGCGTGACGCTGTACCCCGATGCGTACACCAACTACGTGCGCACCGAGCGGGGGAAGGCGGCCGTCCGGGTCCTCGAGTCGCTCGGCGTCCACGTCGACGTGCCGGCGGCTGGCGAGAGCGGACGCGCGCCGCTCTCGCAGGGGATGGTCGCGACCGCGCGGTCGAACGCCGAGGCCGTGTACGAGTCGCTCGCGCCGGCCGTCGCGGCGGGCCGGGACGTCGTCGTCATCGAGCCCTCCGACCTTGCGATGTTCCACCGCGAGTACGGTCGGCTCCTCCCGACGGAGGAACACGAGTCGCTGAAGGAGCGCAGCTACGAGGTGATGGAGTACGTGTACGGCCTGCTGGAGAACGGCGCCGACCTCGGCGCGCTCCCCGACGGCGACGGCGAACGGATCGCCTACCACAGCCACTGCCAGCAGCGCACGCTGGACCTGGAGCCGTACACGACGGCGGTCCTCGACGACGCGGGGTTCGACGTGGTGACCTCCGACGTGGAGTGTTGCGGAATGGCCGGCAGTTTCGGCTACAAGTCCGAGTACTACGACCTCAGCGTCGACGTCGGCGAGACGCTCGCGGACCAGTTCACGACGGACGAGACCGCGGACCGGACGGTGGTCGCCAGCGGCACGTCCTGTCTCGAACAGCTCGACGCCCTGCTCACGCGGCGGCCCGCGCATCCGGTCCGGCTCCTCGACGCGCGGCGTGACCGTCGCTGACGCGCCCGCTCCGGGCGCGTCGCTCCGCGAGTCGGGGCCGTCGAGTTCAGGTGGGCTTATATGTTCCCCGGTCGGATCCGGGACTATGGACGACCACTCGCACGAGCCCGACCCGGACAAGCGCGTGACCGCACCGATGCAGGAATTCGGGAGCCGCGAGGTCGGCGTCGGCGCAGCCGTCACGCTGGTCGGCCTGCTGATCGCGTACGCCGTCCCGTTCCTCGCGACCTTCTGAACGCCGTCGCTCGTCGCGTTTTTCCGTAGTCGTTCGGCCGCCGGCAGCGACTCGCCTAGCGCGGGTACCAGGCGAGCGGGTGGTCCGCGGTGAGTTCGAGGGAGACGGGCTCGTCGAGGTCGAACTCCTCGACGTGGTTGTGGAGGCAGTGGACCGCCTCGCCGGAGTCGAGTTCGACCCGGTAGACGAAGGAGGGCCCGACGTACTGCCGCGAGGTGACGACGCCGTCGGCGAGTTCGGAGGTCGCGGGGGTCGCGCGGAGGTCGTCCGGGCGCACGAGCACGTCGACCGGCGCGCCGTCGTAGACGGTGTCGTATCCCTCCAGCGTCACGGCGTCGAACCGGCCGATGCCGGTGTCGACCTTCCCGTCGCGGAGCTCTCCTTCGAGGAACGACGCCCGCCCGAGGAAGGAGGCGACGAACTTCGACTCGGGGCGCTCGAAGACGGACTCGGGGCGGCCGACCTGCTCGATCCGGCCGTCGCTCATCACCGCGACGCGGTCGGAGATGGAGAGCGCTTCCTCCTGGTCGTGCGTGACCGAGACGGCGGTGACGCCCGCCTCCTTCAGGATGCGGCGGACCTCCTCGCGCATCTCGACGCGGAGGCGCACGTCGAGGTTCGAGAAGGGCTCGTCGAGGAGGAGTACCTCGGGCTCGGGGGCGAGCGAACGCGCGAGCGCGACGCGCTGCTTCTGCCCGCCGGAGAGCTGGTCGGGCGTCTTCTCGCCGTGGTCGGTCATCTCGACCAGTTCGAGCAGCTCGTCGACGCGCGCCTCGCTCTCGGCGGCGTCGGCGTCGGTCAGCCCGAACGCGATATTCTCGCGGACGGTGAGGTGAGGGAACAGCGCGAAGTTCTGGAAGACGATGCCCACGTCGCGCCGCTCCGGCGGGACGAACGATCCGTCGCCGGCGACGACCTCGTCGCCGAGGGTGATTTGCCCCTCAGTCGGCTCTTCGAGGCCGGCGATGGTGCGCAGCGTCGTCGTCTTGCCGCACCCGGAGGGGCCGAGGAACGTCAGCAGTTCCCCGGACCGCACGTCGAGCGAGACGTCGTCGACGGCGGTCTCGGGGCCGAACGCCTTCGTGACCTCGGACAGCGACAGGACGGGGTCCGCGGCGGCGGTCGCCCCGTCGTCGGCGGCGGCGCTCGCCCGGTGGTCGGTCGCGGAGTCGTCCGATCGATCGGCCGTCGCGTCGTCCGACTCGGTCGAGCGCGTCGTGCCGACTGGTTCCGTGGATGCCATCGATGAGGGGCGGGCACCGGAATGGCCGGCGTCCCGCGGTTGCCGCCACATACTTTAGGAGCACCTAAAAGCGTATCGCTCGCTCTCGGGGCGTCGAAATCGAGTGACCGCGCGGTGATACAGCACCGTCTCGCCGCTCACCGCGCGCACAGCGACGGCTCAGGCCAGTTCGCGCTCGATCACGTCGCGGTGGTCCCGCACCACCGCGGCGGAGAGCGCGACCGACTCGTCGCCGACGGTGAGCGAGAGGGCCCCGTCGGTCGTCACGTCGCCGAGCCGGAAGACGGGAAGGTCGCCGACCGCGGCCGCGACCGCCTCGGGCTCGGTCGTCTGGACCAGCAGGCGGCCGGGCGTCTCGTCGAAGGCCGCGACGCGGTCCGGGAGGGTCGCGTCGACGCCCGCGTCGTCGGTCACGAGCTCGGCGAGCGCGACCGCGAGCCCGCCCTCGCTCACGTCGTGGGCCGCGAGCGTCGACTCGTGGCGGGCGGCGGCCGCAAGCGACGCGACGAGGCCCCCGAGGTCGTCGGCCGCCCCGGACTCGTCGGGTAGGGTCGGGAACCGGTCGCCGCCGCCGGCGTGCGCGAGGTACTCGGAGCCGCCGAGCGCGTCGCCGCCGGACCCGACCAGCAGAAGCACGGAGTCGGCCGCGCGGTCGGCGTCGAGCGCGGCGGGCGGGGCGTCGTAGCCGCGCCGCGTGCCCAGCACCGCGAGCGTCGGCGTCGGGGGGATCGGTCCCTCGACGCTGTCGTTGTACAGGGAGACGTTGCCGCCGACGACGGGCGCGTCGAGCGCGGCGCAGGCGTCCGCGAGGCCGTCGACGATCCCCTCGAACGCGCCGTACACGTCGGGCTTCTCCGGGTTGCCGCCGTTGAGACAGTCGACCGCGGCGAGCGGGACCGCGCCGGTCGCGGCGAGGTTTGTCGCGTTCTCGAGGGCGACGGCTCGGGCGCCCTCGTACGGCGCGACCGCGGTCCACTTCGGGTTCGCGCCAGAGGCGAGCGCGAGGCCGACGCCGTCGGCGGAGGCGGCCGTTTCGCTCGCTTCGTCGGTCGGCTCCGTCTCGCGGACCGCGAGCAGCGCGGCGTCGTCGCCGGGCTTCACGGCCGTGCGCGTCCCGACCTCGTGGTCGTACTGGCGGTACACCCAGCGCTTGCTCGCGGTGGACGGGGCCGAGAGGACGGCCGCGACCGCCTCGTCGAGCGAGGGCTCGTCGGCGGGCAAGTCTCGGTCGGGCTCGCTCGGCGGCTCGCTTTCGAGGTCGTTCATCGGCGCGCCGTCCGCGAGGAACTCGGCGGGCGCGTCGACGACGGTCTCGGGGTCGCGGTCGGTCGCGCCGTCGGCGTCCGCGCCGCCCTCGCCGTCCGCGCCGCCGGCGAACTCGCAGACGTAGTTGCCGTCGGTCACCTCGCCGATGACCGAGCAGCCGAGGTCGAACCGCTCGGCGAGGTCGGCGACGCGCTCGACGTCGTCCGGGGCGACCTCGTAGCACATCCGCTCCTGGCTCTCGGCGAGCAGGATCTCGGTGGCGTTCATGTTCGGCTCGCGCTGGTGGACGGCGTCGAGGTCGATCCGCGCGCCGAGGCCGCCCTTCGCGACGAGTTCAGAGGAGGCGCCGCCGAGGCCGGCCGCGCCGAGGTCGCGGGCCGAGCGGACGAGGTCCTCGTCGATCAGCGCCTCGTTACACTCGATCAGGCGCTTCTCGGCGTAGGGGTCGCCCACCTGGACCGCGGGGCGGTCCTCGGTCTCGGCGTCCTCGGCGAGGTCCTCGCTCGCGAAGGACGCGCCGCCGAGCCCGTCGCGGCCGGTGCCGTTCCCGACGAGGACCAACTTGTTCCCAGGCTCCTGTGCGGTCGCCGTGACGAGTCGGTCCTCGTTCGTGAGGCCGACGCAGGCGACGTTGACGAGGGGGTTCCCCTCGTAGCCGCCGTGGAAGGCGACGCTGCCGCCGACCGTCGGGACGCCGATACAGTTGCCGTAGTGGGAGATGCCCTCGACGACGCCCTCGAAGAGGTACCGGGAGCGCTCGCAGTCGAAGCCGCCGAAGTACAGCGAGTCGAGGAGCCCGATCGGGTACGCGCCCATGCTCATCGTGTCGCGGACGATGCCGCCGACGCCCGTCGCGGCGCCGTCGAACGGGTCGACGAAGGAGGGGTGGTTGTGGCTCTCGACGCCGAAGGTGACGTACGTGTCGCCGTAGTCGTCGGCGTCGCGCTCGGCCGCGGGGTCGTCGGCCGCGTCCGGCTCGGGCAGCGCGAGGACCGCGGCGTCGTCGCCCGGGCCGACCACGACCTGGTCGCCCTCGCTGTCGAACGCCGACAGGAGGGGCCGCGAGGAGCGGTACGCGCAGTGCTCGCTCCAGAGGTTCTCGAACAGCGCGGCCTCCGCCGCCGTCGGCTCGCGGCCGAGCTCCGCGGTCACGAGCTCGTGGTCCGCATCGGACAGACTCATTCACTTACGTGGTCATCGAGCCGGCTCTAATGCTTTTCTATACACACGTTCGTGGTGATACCCCGAGCGGGATCCCGCACAGTTAGCGGTCTCGGAGGCGCGTGCCTGCGAGCGGCCGCCACCGGCGGCCGCGAAGCCAGCACGCGCGAGGGAGTCGGTGGGCCGAAGCGAAGCGGAGGACCACCGACGAGGCTGGGGAGGTGTGAGGTGCGGGGCTGTGCGGAGTGGGACTCAAAGGGGCAGCCGGGAGGCTGAGCTTTGGAGGAGGCTCTCACGGCCGCAACGATCTATAGCCGAGCGGCTGGGGCTTTCGAGGAGGTTCCCACGACCGATCCGCCGGCAATCAGTCACAAATGACCGGCCGGACCGTCGGCAGTGTTCGTCGTCGGTCTGCCGACAGCGATTTAGCCAGAGTGGTCTGGTTATAACTAAACGGCCGGAACGCCGAGCGAGATTTATTACAGAACGGTCACCGCGGCGAAGACGACGACCGTCCCGGCCGCGCCGAGCGCCATCGCCTTCGCGTTGAGCTTGACCGCCTTCCTGCGGTCGGCGGCGAGCGCCTCCTCGTTTTCGATCTCGCTCGTCCCCCCGCCCACGTCGAAGACGCCGATGCCGGCGAAGCCGATACAGAACCGCTCGCGGTACTGTAACGCGCCCATCGCGGCGCCGTACAGCGGGAAGACGGAGAGGATGAGCGACCAGCGCGGCCACGCGAACGAGACGGCCGCCGCGACGAACGCGGCCGCGAGCGCGAGCGACCCGACGCCGAGGAGGAGCCGCCGTCGCTGCTGTGTCGGTCCGATGTTACACACGCCCGGTTGATACTCCATGGGATCGGAAAGAGCGGCAGAAGCAAAGCCTCAACGGATCGCTCCGGCGACCGGTACCGCTACCCCCGAGCGACCGACCCGCCGACGCCCGTCGCTTGACCGGCCGACGCTCGTCTCTCGACTCGCCGACGCCGAGCGACGGTTCATTATCGGCCGCCCGGAACGGGGGATCGAACGCGACGGGCGACCGAGACCCGGACCGTCGAGCGCGGGACCTGGGACGGTACGAGACGATACTGGAGTCGCTCGAACCGGTCGACCTCGGAGCGATTGCGGAGGAGTGCTGGCGGAGCGTCGAGACCGCGGACGCGACAGTGCGCGCGGAGGCGACGGCGACGGTCCGCGCGGACCGTAGTCGGCTCAAACAGGTGCTGGAGAACCTCCTGCGGAACGCCGTCTCGCACGGCGGCGCGGACGTGACGGTCACCGTCGGCGACCTCGACGGCGGGTTCTACGTCGCGGACGCCGGCCCCGGACTCCCCGAAGACGAGCGCGGCGAGGTCTTCGAGGCCGGCCACACGACCGACCCGGACGGGACCGGCTTCGGCCTCGCCATCGTCGAGCGGGTCGGCGAGGCGCACGGCTGGGCAGTACGCATCACCGACGGTCCGGACGGCGGGGCGCGCTCCGAGTTCACCGGCGTCGGTATCGAGTGACGGCGCCGCCGGGGCGGGAGCCGGCGGTGGAAACGGTGAAATGCCCGGCAGCCGACGTGGCTGTGTGAAACGGATTCAGCTCGGCAACACCGTCTTCGAGGGCGAAAACGACGTGTACCTACTGGACGGGGAGACGACGGCGCTCGTCGACACCGGGGTCGCGCTCCCCGAGGTCCGCGAGGAGTTGGCCGACGGCCTCGCCGAGTACGGGCACGCGTTCGGCGACGTGGACGCGGTCGTCCTCACCCACTGGCACCCGGACCACGCGGGACTCGCCGGCGAGGTCCAGGCCGAGGGCGGCGCCGACGTGTACGTCCACGAGGCCGACGCCGGCCTCGTCGACGGGACGGAGACGCCGCTGTTCGCCGACCGCGACCTCCAGCGCGAGACGTTTGAGCGGTGGGGGATGCCCGCCGCCGACCAGGAGCGGCTGATCGAGTTCTTCGACGCCGTCAGCGTGGACCTCTCGGGGCGACCGGCCGACGTGACGACCTTCGCGGACGGCGACGCGATCGAGGCCGGCGGCGTCGAACTCGAAGCCCTCCACCTTCCCGGCCACACCGCGGGACTCTCCGGGTTCGCGTTCGACCCGCGGGCTGTGTCGGACCACGACCCCATCGCTGGTGAAGACGCGACCGAGGAGGCGTTCACGGGCGACGCGCTGCTCCCGAAGTACACCCCTAACGTCGGCGGCGCCGACATCCGCGTCGAGGGTGCGCTCGCGGCATACGCCGAGAGCCTCGCGCGGATCGTCGACCGCGACTTCGACGCCGCGCATCCGGGGCACCGTCAGCGGATCGACGAGCCGAGCCGCCGCGCGGCGACGATCCTCGACCACCATCGGCACCGGACCCGCCGGGTGATCGGGGTCCTCGACAACTCGGGGCCGGCGACCGCGTGGGAGGTGTCGGCCGCGCTGTTCGGCTCGCTGGAGGACATCCACGTCCTCCACGGTCCCGGCGAGGCGTTCTCGCACCTCGACCACCTCGCCGACGCCGGCGTCGTCGAGCCCGACGGGACCGCCTACCGACTCGTCGACCCCGACCCCGACGTCGACGCCCTGTTCCCGACGACGCCGCTCGACGACGTCGTCGACGGGAGCGACGACGCGTAGGCGGAGAGGATCGGGGGCGTTCCGGCGCGACCCCGAAACCGACCGCCGCCGAAAGCTATTCCCGGCGGCCGGCGTAGTCGGGGACGTGAAGCGGGACGCCCTCGTCGCGGTCGCGGTCGCCCTCCTCGCCCTCGTCGCGCTCGGCGTCGCGGCCGCGACGCTGGACACCGCCGTCGACACCGGCGGCGGCGGGTTCGGCGGGAGCGGCGGAGACGCCCCGAGCGTCGGATCTGACACGGGCGACCCCGGCGTCCTCACGTCGTCGGGGGAGGCGGGCGACTTCTCCGCGCCGGGGCTCTGTCTGCCGTTCCTCAGGGAGCCGCCCGCCGTGATCGCGCTGCTCGTCGGCCTGACGCTGCTCGCGGGGGTCACCTATCGCGACACCGGGTCGCCGTTCGCGAGCGTCGCCGTCGCCGGCGTGATGGGCGCCCCGATCGCGGTCCTGTTCTGGGTGCTGTCGACGTGCCGGTCGGTCGCGGAGAACGTCTCCACCTCGCTCGGGATGGGCAGCAACGGGACGGAGTTACTGTCGACCGGCGCGGCCGGCGGCGGGCTCGGCAGCGGCGAGGGCGCGGCGTCGGCGCCGCAGATCCTGTTCGCGGTCGTCGTCGTCGCCGCGGTGATCGCGAGCGTCGCCGCGCTGCTCCTCGCCGGCGGCGACGACGAGGCGGACGGCGGCGGCGACCGGACCGACGAACCGGTCGAGGAGCCGCCGGACCTCGCCGCGGTCGGGCGGACGGCCGGCGAGGTCGCGGACCGGATCGAGTCCTCGGACGCGGACAACGAGGTGTACCGCGCGTGGCGCAACATGACCGACGTCCTCGACGTCGACCGGCCGGACTCCTCGACGCCCGCGGAGTTCGCGGCCGCCGCGGTCGACGCGGGCGTCGCCGAGGAGCCGGTGACCGCGCTCACCGAGGTGTTCGAGCGGGTCCGATACGGCGGCGAGGACGCGACCGACGACCGAGAGCGCCGCGCCGTCGAGGCGCTGCGTCGGATCGAGGAGCGGCACGGAGGCGACTCGTGACGCGCGCTCTGACGGAGAGCGCGGGCGAGACGGTGGGAACCGACGGTGGTGATCGGTAGTGCGGCCGCTCGCCGTCGCGGGAGTGCTGGCGGTCGCCGTCGGCATCCTCGCGGCGCTCGACCGCGGCGTGGCGTCGGTCCTCTCCCCCACGTCGGCGGTCGTCACGCTGATCGGCGTCCTCGGCGTGGTTCAGGGGATTCGATACGCGAACGCGCGTCGGGACCGCCGGCGGATGCCGACAGACACCGGAGAGCCGGAGCGGCGCGCGCCCGCCGCGGTGCCCGGTGCCGACCTCGACGAGCGGATCGCCCGCGTGGCCAGTCCGGCGCCGGGCGGTTACCGGAACCGTCGCGCCCTCCGCGACCGGGTCCGGGAGGTCGCCGTGGACGCCGTCGCCCGCGACCGCAACTGCTCGCGGGAGGCGGCGGCGACGGCCGTCGACGACGGGACGTGGACGGACGACGCGGCCGCCGCCGCGTTCTTCGACACCCGGACCGCCTATCCCGTCCGGGTCCGGCTCTCCGCCGGGGTCCGGGGACGGTCGAACTACTGGTACGGGCTCCGCGCCGCGATCGGCGAGATCGAGCGGATAGAGGGGGGTGCGGCGTGAGCGACCCCTCAAGCGGCGCCGCCGCGTCCGAGCCGGCATCGACCGACGGTGAGGCGACCGGACGAGACGGCGACGCGGTCGGACGCGACCGCGACGCGACCGAGACTGAATCGGCCGACGCGACCGAGACTGAATCCGCCGGCGCTCCGAGCGACCGGGAACACCGCCGAGCGATCGAGACGGAGCGCTGGCTGGGGGTGGCGGGGGCGGCCCTGGCGCTGGTCGGCCTCGGCGTGCTCGTCCGGCAGTCGTCTCTCGTGCTCGCCGGCGCGGTGGGCGCCGGGTACGCGGTGTACGCGCGGGCGGGCGACGCGTCGGCGCCGGCGCTCGCGGTGACGCGGGCGGTGAGCGACGAGGCCCCGGAGCCGGGCGACGAGGTCAGCGTGACCGTCCGGGCGGAGAACGTCGGCGAGGAGGCCCTGCCGGACCTCCGGCTCGTCGACGGGGTCCCGCCGGGGTTGGCGGTCGTCGACGGCCCCGCTCGGGTCGCGACGGCGCTGCGACCCGGGACGGCGGTGACGTTCGAGTACACGGTGCGCGCGGCCCGGGGCGACCACGAGTGGGAGCCGCTGACGGCGATCACCCGCGACGCGGCCGGCGCCCGCGAGCGCACGACCGCGCTCGACGCGCCGACCGCGATCGCCTGTACGCCGGAGCTGTCCGCCGGCGGCGACCTCCCGCTGCGCGGGCTGACGACCGTCCACCACGGTCGGGTGCCGACCGACGTGGGCGGCGCCGGCGTCGAGTTCCACGCCACCCGGGAGTACCGCCGCGGCGACCCGCTCAAGCGGATCGACTGGAACCGGCGGGCGCGGACGGGGGAGCTGTCCACCGTCGAACTACGCGAGGAGCGCTCCGCGACGGTCGTGCTGGTCGTCGACGCCCGCGAGTCCGCGTACGTCGCCGCCGACCCGGACGCCGAGACGGCGGTGGAGGCGAGCGTCGCGGCCGCGGGACAGGCGTTCTCCGCGCTCCTCGACGGGGGCGACCGGGTCGGGATCGCGGCGCTGTCGCCGATCGACTGCTGGCTGCCGCCCGGCAGCGGGACCGTCCACGCGGCCCGCGGGCGCGAGACGCTCGCGACCGACCCCGCGCTGGCGCCGACGCCGAGCGACGACCGGTTCTACCGGTCGCTGTGGCTCCGGCGGTTCCGGCGGCGGCTCCCGGCCGACGCGCAGGTGCTCTTCTTCACCCCCCTCGTCGACGAAACCGCGACGGCGATCGCGCGGCGCGTCGGCGCGCACGGTCACCTCGTGACGGTCCTCTCGCCGGACCCGACGACGGCCGAGACGGCGGGCGAACGGTTGACCGCCTTCGAGCGCCGCCAGCGGCTCCGGGCGCTCCGGGCGGGCGGGATCCGCGCGCTGGAGTGGGGCGACGACTCCTTCCCGGCTGCGGTCGCGGCCGCGACGAGGCGGTGGTCGCGATGAGCGGCGACGGCTCGGCGCCCGGAACGGCTGGCGACGGATCCGCGATTGCGACGGGGGGCGACGAGTCGGCGTCCGAAGCGCCAGCCGACTTCCACGAGGCGGACGCCCGGCCCCCGACGGTCGCGGTCGTCGCGAGCCTCGCCGCCGCGGGCGTCGCGGCGACCGCCGCGCTGATAGCGAGTCCGACGGGCGGCGCGCTGGTCGGGGTCGGCGCGCTCGCGTTCCTCGGCGGCTCGCTCCGGGGGTCGGCGCGAGTCCTGACGTGGGGCGCGACCGCGGGCGTGGCGGGGATCGCGCTCGCGGGGTACCGCGGCGCCCCGCCCGAAGCCCTGCTCGTCGCCGCCGTCGGGCTGGCGGTCGCGTGGGACGTCGCCGACCACGGGGTCGGCCTCGGGGAGCAGGTCGGACGGGGCGCTCGGGTCCGGCGGAACGTCGCGGTCCACGCGGGGGCGAGCCTGCTCGTCGGCGCGCTCGCGGCCGGCCTCGTGTACGGCGTCTCGCTCGCGGTCGGCGGCGGCCAGCCCGTGGCCGCGCTCGCGCTCCTCTTGGCGGGCGGTATCGCGCTGATCTCCGCGCTGCGGTGACAGTGCGAGCGCCAGGTTTACCGGGCCGCCCGCGCGCTGCGCGGCGATCGCGGACGCTTTTGTGCTGGCCCGGCGACGGCCGAGTATGCGAACCGAAGGGTGGTCGGCGTGACCGACCTCGTGACGTTCGGCGAGACGATGCTCCGCCTGTCGCCCCCGCGCGGCGAGCGGCTGGAGACGACGGACTCGCTCGACGTTCAGGCAGGCGGCGCCGAGAGCAACGTGGCGGTCGGCGCGTCGCGGCTCGGCGTCGACGCCGTCTGGCTCTCGAAGCTGCCGGACTCCCCGCCGGGGCGCCGAGTGACGAACGAGCTGCGGAGCCACGGAGTGACGCCCGAGGTGGCGTGGACCGACCCGGCTGAGGGCCGCGTCGGGACGTATTACCTCGAACGCGGCGGCACGCCGCGGGGGTCGAACGTCGTGTACGACCGCGGGGACGCCGCGATCACGACGGTGACGCCCGGGGACCTGTCGACGGCGTCGTTCGCGGACGCGAGCCGGTTCCACACCACCGGGATCACGCCCGCGCTGTCCGACCGCGCCGCGGAGACGGCGGCCGCGCTGCTGCGCGAGGCGGGCGACGCGGGGCTCACTCGCTCGTTCGACCTGAACTACCGGGAGAAGCTCTGGGACCCGGAGACCGCGCGAGCGGCCTACGAGAGCCTGTTCGAGCACGTCGACACGCTGTTCGTCCCGCGGCGGGACGCCCGCGAGGTGCTGGACCGCGAGGGCGACGCGGTCGCGATCGCGCACGGACTGGCCGCGGAGTTCGGCGTCGAGACGGTCGTCGTCACCCGCGGGACGGAGGGCGCGGTCGCGCTGCGCGACGGCGAGGTGTACGAGCAGGGCGTCTTCGACGCGGAGACGATCGACGCGATCGGCACCGGAGACGCGTTCGTCGCGGGCTACCTCGCGAAGCGGATCGACGGCGGCGACCTCCCGGCCGCGCTGGAGTGGGCGGCCGCGGTCGCGGCGCTGAAACGCACCGTCACGGGCGACGTCGCCGTCGTCACGCCCGGGGAGGTCGAGGGCGTGGTGGCCGGCGGCGGCGGCATCGATCGGTAGTCGACCGGCGCGGGGCGAGCGCCGGAGCTAAACCCTTATCAGCGCGCGGGTGGCAGATACGCCCGTATGAGCGACCTCCCGGACGACTTCGACTGTACGCTCACCAACTGGGAGTACATCTACGGGCTCTGCCGCAACGTCTCCGACGCGGTGAAGCGGGCCGACTTCGAGCCGGACGTGGTCGTCGCCCTCGCCCGCGGCGGCTGGTTCGCGGGGCGGTGTATCTGCGACTTCCTCGGGCTCAACGACCTCACCAGCCTCAAGATGGAACACTACGTGGGGGCGGCCGAGAAGAGCGACGAACCGCAGATCCGCTACCCGATGCCCGAGGGGAGCGTGGAGGACAAGAACGTCCTCATCATCGACGACATCGCCGACACCGGCGGCTCGATCAGCCGCGCCGAGGAGTACGTCGAGGACCGCGGCGCGGGCGAGGTCCGCACCGCGACCCTCCAGCTCTTGGGCACCTCCGAGTTCCAGCCCGACTTCGTGGGCGAACGGCTCGAACAGTGGACGTGGGTCGTCTACCCGTGGAACTTCCTCGAAGACATGATCGACCTCACGGAGGGCGCCATGGAGCGCGCCGACGACTCGACGTTCTCGCGGGAGGACCTCCGTCACTACTTAGAGGAGTACCACGGCATCGGCCGGATCGAGATGGAGGTCGCCCAGCCCGGCCGCCTCGACGAGGTCATCGACGAGATGGTCCGGCGGGACGTGGCCGAGCCCGTCGGCGACGAGACGTGGGCGCTCGCCGAGTAGTCGGACCGAGCGATGGCCCCCGGAGACGACACCGACGCTGACCCCGCAGACGACGCGGTGCTCGACGCCCTCCTCGACGCCTACGCGCTCAAAGACGAGCGGCGCACGGGGTGGCAGCTCCGCGGGGTCGACGAGCCCGAGTCCGTCGCCGCCCACTCGTGGGGCGTCGCGTACCTCGTGTTGACGCTCGGGGACCGGTTCCGCGAGGATCTCCCGGGCGTCGACCGCGACCGCGCCCTCCGGCTGGCGGTCGTCCACGACGTCGCCGAGGCGGAGACGGGCGACGTGGCGACGCGGGCGGCCGACGTGGCGACGCGGGCGGCCGACGTGACGGCCGACGACGACGCGGCCGGGGACGCGGTCGATCGCGAGGCGAAGGTCGCCGCCGAGCGAGAGGCCATGCGCGACCTCGCCGGCCCGCTCCCGGAGCGCGTGCGGGACGCGTGGGAGGCGTACGAGGCCCGCAATTCGCCGGAGGCGGTCCTCGTCAAGGAGTGCGACCTGCTCGACACCTGCCTCCAAGCCCTGCGTTACGAGCGCGGCGACCGGTACGACCCGGAGCGCGGCGATCCCGATGCGTTCCGCGAGTACGACGACCTCGACGAGTTCTTCGCGACGAGCGAGCCGCGGCTCCGGACCGACGCCGGGGAGGAGCTGTTCGCGTCGATCCGCGAGCGGTACCGGGCGGCGCGCGACCGGTAAGCGCTCTCGCAGTCCGGTAGCGCCCGCGACCCCGACCGTTCAGCGGTTGCGAGGCCATCGACGGGACGGCGCTCGACCGTCACCGGCGCGAGCGACACCAGTAAGTGTCGGCCGGACCGATTCGGGCCATGGCATCGAACCGCGACGACGGGGTCGCGTCAGACGGCCCGGCGACCGGAGCCGGCCTCGTCGACCGCTGGACCGCGCTCGACCGCGGCTGGCAGGCGCTCGCGCTGGGGCTCGGGATCGTCGCCGCGCACCTCGTCGGGCAGGCGCTGTGACGGGGATCGGCGAGGCGGTCCGCGCGTACCTGCCCGGCCTCGCGCTGCTCGCGGGCGGCGCGGTCGCCGCGACGCTCGTCGCGGACGCGGTCCCCGGCCTCCAGCCGCTCGTCGTCGCCGTCGGGATCGGCGTCGGGCTCGGCAACACCGTCGGGATCCCCGAGATCGCGGAGCCGGGCGTGAGCGCCGACAAGCTGTTCTTAGAGACCGGCATCGTGCTGCTCGGCGCGGCGGTGGCGGTCGAGGAGTTCCTCGCCGCGGGACCGACCGTCCTCGGGCTCGTGGTGGCGGTCGTCGCCGGCGGGCTCCTGTTCGCGGAGGTCGTCGCGCGCGGGCTCTTCCGGATCGGGTCGCCCACGTCCTCCCTGTTGGCGGCCGGCGCGAGCATCTGCGGGGTCTCCGCGGTCGTCGCAATCGGCCGGGTGCTGGACGCGCGCGGGACCGCGATCACCTTCGCGGCCGCGACGATCCTGCTGTTCGACGCCGCGACGCTCGTCGCGTTCCCGCTCGCGGGCGAGTGGCTCGGCCTCACCGGTCGGCAGTTCGGCGTCTGGGCGGGCGTGAGCATGTTCTCGACCGGCCCCGTCGCGGCCGCCGGGTTCGCCTACTCGCCCGAGGCGGGGCAGTGGGCGACCGTGACGAAACTGGCGCGCAACTCGCTCCTTGGCGGCGTCGCGGTCGCGTACTCGCTGGCGTACGCGGCGCGGTCGGCCGCCGACCCCGGCGTCCGGCGGCTGTGGGCGGAGTTCCCGAAGTTCCTGCTCGGCTTCCTCGCCGTGGCGGCGGTCGCCAACAGCGGGCTGCTCTCGCCGGCCGCGCTGGCGTCGATCGGGCGCGTGTCGGACGCGCTGTTCGCGCTGGCGTTCGTCGGCCTCGGGCTCTCGATCCGGGTCGACGACATGCGTGCGGTGGGCGCCGCGCCCGTCGGCGCGGTGCTCGTCCACCTCCTCGCCGTGAGCGCGGTGGCGCTCGCGGCGGTGCGCTGGCTGCTGTGAGACGGGTTCTCCGCGGAGCCGTCGACGACGCGCCGGGCCGTCGACCGCGGCCGCCGACCGCGTTCACTCCTTATAAGTAGCGAGCGGGCGCACTCGGGGTATGGGAACCATCGGATTCATCGGCGGCAGCGGCATCTACGAGGCGCTCCCCCTCAACGACGTGCGCGAGGTCGCGTTCGACACGCCGTACGGCGAGCCGAGCGACGCGGTGACGATCGGCGAGTTCGGCGACACGGGCCGCGAGGTCGCCTTCCTCCCGCGCCACGGCTCGAACCACGGCGTCTCGCCGACCGACCTCCCGTACCGCGCCAACATGTACGCCCTGAAGCAGGCGGGGGTCACCCACGTGTTCGCGTCGAACGCGGTGGGGAGCCTGAAGGAGGAGTTAGCGCCCGGCACGCTCGTCGTTCCCGACCAGATCTACGACCGGACGAAACACCGCGACCTCTCCTTCTACGGCGACGGGGTCGTCGTCCACCAGCCGTTCGCGGACCCGTACAGCCCCGAGCTCGTCGACCACCTCACCGAGGCGGCCGAGTCCGCCGTTGGCGGCGAGGAGGACGACGGCACGGACGTCGTGAAGGGCGGCACCTACGTCTGTATCGAGGGGCCGCAGTACTCGACGCGCGCGGAGTCGGAGTTCTACAAGAGCCAAGGCTGGGACCTCGTCGGCATGACCGCGATCCCGGAGGCGAAGCTGGCCCGCGAGGCCGAGATCGCGTACGCGACGATCGCCGGCGTCACCGACTACGACGTGTGGAAGGCGGACAGCGAGGTGACGCTCGAAGAGGTGCTCGAGAACGCCGAGCAGAACCAGGCGGCGATCAAGGCCGCCGTCGAGGAGGCCGTGCGGACCCTGCCAGAGGACTTGGAGTGTGACGCGCACACGTCGCTCGAAGGCACCGTCAACACGCCGACGGAGGCGATCCCCAAGGAGACGAAGGAGCGCGTTGAGCCCCTGCTCGGCGACTACTTGTAAATAGACGCGCCGTGCGGTGGCGCGTGCCTGTGAGCGGCCGGAGCGAAGCGGCGGCCGCGAGGAGCACGCGCGAGGGAGTCGGTCGCCCGGAGCAGCGCGGAGGGCGACCGACGAGGCTGGGGAGGTGTGAGGTGCGGGGGCGGTGTGAGGTG
>NZ_SGTX01000017.1:0-60450 GCF_005435025.1 Halorubrum sp. CGM4_25_10-8A
AGCGCGGCAGAATACCGCGCTCTCCTTACCGAACTCTTTGAGAAGCTCACAGCTCAGCTTAGTTTCGCGGCCTCTTGGATCGACAATCATCTCGACGACTATCTTCAAAAGTTATGCTAGGTACTACAGGCGGAGGAGGATGTCAAGGGAGGCCGATCACTCGACAGGGTCCGGGAGAAACGGCGTCGGATCGTCATGGACGAACCGGACTGCGTCGTCGTTCAATCGACGGCAGAATAGGCGCACGGCCCCCGCCTCTCTGATCGATTCGAGTTTCTCCGCCGCCTGACTCGGATCGTAGTACGCGGGGACGAAGACAGCCGTTTCGCTCTCGGGCGCGATTTCGACGACCAGCACGTAGACCAGTTCGTTTCCCTCTGCCCGGAACACCTCGACGTCTCGAAATTGTCGGTCGTCGACAAGCGACTCTAGCTCCTCGAACTCCGAGCCGGGGAGGACGACGTCAAGGCCGGTCCGACGGTCCGAGTCGACCAAGACTGAATCGCCGGGATGGAGTTCGAGCGCTGTCCACCCGCGCTCTCGGTACTTCGTCGCAGTCGCTTCCATGTCCTCGATGACGGCGGACCATCCATTTTCCGCCTGTACGTTCGTGGGCACGTCGCCGCCTGCGGGTTCGTTCATACCAGCAGACGCTGGGGTAGCCGTATAAATGATTTCACTGTCCCCAAGATATATCTCCGTGAGGCTCACTACCGCCGGTAGTGACCGATCTGCTCTCGCTTTCCGCGCTCCAAACTGAGTTCAGAACCGAACGAGGCGCGGTCAAGGCCGTTGACGGTATTGACCTCTCGATTGAGCACGGAGAGACCGTCGGCCTCGTGGGTGAGTCGGGTTCCGGAAAGAGTGTCACCGCTCTCTCTGCGATGGACCTCGTCGACGACCCCGGCGACATCGTCGGTGGCCGGATCACCCTTGAGGATCCGGCGCTCGCAGCCTCCCTCCTCGACGAGTTCGACGATGCGTACGTTCCGTACCCGTCCGGGCTGATCGATGCGATCGCGGCTGTGAGCAGCGGGCTTCGCGCCGGACGGCGCGTTCCCGACACCCCTGCTGAGCTTCGCGGAATGGTCGATGACATCGTCGCCGAAGAGGACCCAAACGACCTTACGAGCCACCTCAGAACTGCCGCAGAGCGTCTCAAAACCGACGCCGACCCGAAGACCGTCGGTGACGACCTTGAGGCCGCACTCGCTGACGCCGTCGACGGCTTCGTGTTCCTCGATGCCGACGCCCGAGAGCGGATCCGCGCCGGCGCGAAGCCGACCGACGTTGATATCGACGAAGGAATCATCGACGTGACGGCAGCCCCCGAGGCGGCCGTCCGCCGGATCCGCGGCGGCGAGATGGGGATGATCTTCCAAGACCCGATGACCTCTCTCAACCCGGCGGTCACCGTCGGCGAGCAGATCGCCGAGTCCCTGCGGCTCCACCGGTACGGCGGTCAAAAACACGACTCGTGGCTCAATGGGGTCCGCGAAATTCTCCCGAAACTCGGAGGTCGAGAGGGTGAAGAAGAGGTGATGGACGAAGTTGTCAGGATGCTTCAGGCGGTCGGCATTCCGGAAGCGAAACAGCGCTTGGAAGACTATCCACACGAGTTCTCCGGAGGGATGCGCCAGCGCGTGCTCGTCGCTATCGCCCTAGCCTGCCGGCCGAACCTCCTCATCGCCGACGAACCGACGACCGCACTCGACGTGACGATTCAGGCGCAGATCCTCGATCTGATCGACGACCTACAGGAAGAGTTCGGGATGTCAGTCTTGATGATCACCCACGACCTCGGCGTCGTGGCCGAAACCTGTGACCGCGTGGCCGTAATGTACGCCGGCGAGATTGTCGAGGAAGGCCCCGTAGAAGAGATCTTCTCCAGTCCCAGCCATCCCTACACCTACACGCTGCTCGAATCGATCCCCACCGAAGAAAAAGAGCGACTGACACCGATTGAGGGAAACGTCCCTGACCTGATCAGCATGCCCGACGGGTGCCATTTCGCGCCGCGCTGTCCCTGGGCCGAGCCCCAGTGCCGCGAGGGGGAGATTCCATATCTCCAGCACGGCCCGGACGATGTCGACCACCGGTCGAAATGCGTCCACGACGAGTTTGATAAAGATATGTACGGGACCGACGAACCCGCCGCTGGTTCCAGATCTGCCATCGGCGACCCGCTTGTCGAGGTCCGCGAGATGCGGAAGTACTACCAACAGGAGGATGGCGCGCTCGACCGGATGTTCGGCGGGGGTGACTCGAGCGTCAGGGCCGTCGACGGGATCGATCTCGACGTCCACGAGCGGGAGACGCTGGGACTCGTCGGCGAGTCCGGTTGCGGGAAGTCCACAGCGGGACAAGCGATCCTCCACCTGGACCCGCCAACCGACGGGAGGGTCGTGTTCGCTGGTGAGGACCTCGGATCGCTCTCGAAATCGGATCTCCGTAAGCGCCGGAAAGACATGCAGATGGTGTTCCAAGATCCGATGTCGAGCCTCGACCCGCGGATGACAGCCGGCCAGACGATCATGGAACCGCTGAAGATTCACGGCCTCGCCGAGGGACGCCACCGCGAGCGCGTCTTCGAGCTGATGGACGCGGTCGGGTTAGAGCGCGGCCAGTTCGGCCGATACCCACACGAGCTTTCCGGCGGTCAGCGTCAGCGGGTCGGCATCGCGCGATCCCTAGCGGTGGATCCCGACTTCATCGTCGCCGACGAGCCGGTGTCGGCACTCGATGTGTCCGTTCAGGCGCAGATCATTAACCTGCTGGAGGACCTCCAAGAGGAGTTCGGGCTCACCTTCCTGTTCATCGCCCACGACCTGAGCGTCGTCCGCCACATCTCCGACCGGGTGGCGGTGATGTACCTTGGTGAGATAGTTGAGGTCGCCGAGACGGACGAACTGTTCGAGACGCCGAAACACCCATACACCAGAGCGCTCCTGTCCGCGATCCCGGAGCCCGACCCCCTCGCCGACACAGACGATCGAACGATCCTCAAAGGGGATGTTCCGTCACCGATCAACCCACCCTCCGGCTGTCGGTTCCGCACCCGCTGTCCATCGGTCATCCCGCCGGAAAACCTAGACATCAACCAGGAGCGCTATCGCGAGGTAATGTTCTACCGACAGCGATTAGAAGCGAGAGACATCGACCTCGATGCCATCGAGTCGGAGGTCCGAATCGAAGACGAGCCGGCGCGGACCGCCGTCGCCGACGGCGGCGAACATCCGACGCTTTTCAAGTACTTCTTCGACGGTCCGCTCTCGGGGGAGGCGCGAGCGGTCGTGGCCGAGTCCTTCGAACAGATCAAACACGACCGGTGGGACCAGGCAGAGGCCACACTCCGCGGGACGTTCGAGAGCGTCTGTGAACGAGACAACCCCGAACTCGGTGAGAGCGGTCATCCCGCTGCGTGCCACCTATACGACGAGTGACCTGTTGACAAGTGACTACAGGACCACTCAGCCGGAGCTTATGACGCGCTTTTGTCCTGTCGCTCCACCAGAATTATTTACCTAGCTCATATATGCCCATGTATGTGTCCTGATACCACAGGTACGTCACGACGCAGCTTCTTACAACGAGCGGGCGGCGCGACGGTAGCGACGGCATCGGTCGCCTCTCTTGCCGGGTGTGGCGGCGACGGTGGCGACGGTGGCGGCGGCGGCGACGGCGGCGACGGTAGCGACGGCGGCGACGGCAACAGCGGCGACGACACGACCTCGCTCCGCTACGGCCGCGGTGCTCACTCCAGTACCCTCGACCCGCAGAACACGACCAGCGGTGAGGTCGCGAAGGTCACCAATCAGGCGTACGAGGGGCTGATCGCCTTCCAACCGGGCGAAGCGTCGCTCGTCGAGTCGCTCGCCACCGACTGGTCGCTTGACGGCGACTCGGTGACGCTCACGCTACGAGAGGGGGTGAGCTTCCACGACGGGTCGGAGTTCACCGCCGACGACTTCATCGCCACGTACCGACGGTTTGTCGACGACGACTACGAGTACCACTTCGCGGACTCCTCCGTTTATGGGCCGTTCACCCTCGGCAACTGGATCGACAGTATCGAGGCCCCGGGCGACTACGAACTCTCGATCACGCTGACCCAGACGTACGCGCCGTTCCTCCGCAACCTCGCGATGTTCGCGGCCGTCGTCATCTCGCAGGACGCGATCGAGGGCGACACGAACCTCGGAGAGGAGATGGTCGGAACCGGTCCGTTCCAGCTCGAGACCCTCGACGACGCCAACAACCGCATCCGGCTCACCACCTTCGACGACTACTGGGGCGAGGCCCCGAACGTCGACCGGGTGCTATTCCTCACCCGCGGGCAGAACTCCACGCGTGCGCAGGCGCTCGTCGAGGAAGAGCTCGACATCATCGACGGGCTCGACCCTGACAGCATGCAGATCGTCGACGGGTCAGACACCGCGGAAACCCGAACGGCGACGGGGATCAACATCGGTTACATGGCGTTCAACCTCTCGCGGGTTGAAGCGTTCCGCGACCGCCGAGTCCGCCGCGCGATCAGCTACGCCATCGACACCCAGGCGATCGTCGAGAACATCTACTCCGGGATCGCCACGCAGGCCGACCAGCCGATCCCGCCCGCGCTGTTCGGGCACAACGACGACATCAGCCCCTACGAGTACGACCCCGAACAGGCGCAGAGCCTCCTCGATGAGGCCGGCTACGGCGACGGTTTCTCGTTCTCGCTGACGACTTTCCAGAACCCCCGCGGGTACAACCCGGCGCCGCTGCCGACCGCGCAAACGATCCGTTCGAACCTCGCCGAGGTCGGTATCGAGGTGTCGATCGATGACCGGCAGTTCTCCGACTACCTCACGTACACCAGCCAGGGGAGCCACGACGCGACGCTTGCCGGTTGGTACACCGACAACGCAGACCCCGACAACTTTTGTTACGTCCTCCTCCACCCGCAGACCGACGTGCCGGAGGGGCAGGACTGGGTCTCCTGGGACACCGAGGGGTTCAACACCTCGAACAACGCCGCGTGGGCTAACAGCGAGTACATGAGCGTCGTCGAAGAAGCCCAGCGGACCACGAATCAAGAAGACCGCGCCGAGCTGTATCAAGAGGCCGCCCAGATCGCGCACGACGAGGCGCCGTGGGTGTTCCTCGACTACGCCGACGAGGTCCGCGGCGTGTCCAACAGCGTGAATAACTACAGCGTCGCCGCGATCGGCGGGCCGTTCCTCGAACAGGTCGAGCTCGAGTAACTAGCGCCGAACGCAGACTTTTTGACCGTCCCACGCGCCCATTTCTCTGAATGGTCTCCAAACGCTTCGTCTTCAAACGGCTGCTCATGCTGTTCCCCGTGCTGTTCGGGGTCGCGACGGTGGTCTTCGCTATTCTCCACCTCTCGCCGGGCGATCCCGCCGTGGTCATCGCCGGCGACCGAGCGAGCCAGGAGTTCGTCAATCAGGTCCGCTCGGACTTGGGGCTCGACGACCCGCTCTGGCAGCAGTACGTTCGCTTCCTCGGCGAGGTGGCGACGTTCGACTTCGGCCAGTCTTATCAGGTGAACCGAGGCGCGGCGGTGAGCCAGATCCTCGCGGATCGCCTCCCGATCACGATCGAACTCGCGTTGCTCGGACAGTTCGCCGGCCTCCTGTTCGGGCTCCCGCTGGGTATTCTCAGCGCGGTCAAACAGGACACGTGGACTGATCATCTCACACGCATTGGCGCGCTGAGCGGGATCAGCGTCCCGATCTACTGGAGCGGTCCGCTGCTCATCCTGCTCTTCGCGCAGTTCCTCGGGCTTCTCCCGACCAGCGGTCGAATCGGCTCCGAGTACTTCGTCGAACCGGTCACGGGGCTTATTCTCGTCGACACGCTATTGGCGGGGAACGTCGCAGCGTTCCAGTCCGCGGTCGTTCACCTCCTCTTGCCGGTGGTGGTGCTCGGGATCTATCAGATGGCGCTGCTCTCGCGGATGATGCGCTCGTCGATGGTCGAGGTGATCCGCCAAGACTACATGCGAACCGCGCGCGCGAAGGGACAGGGCTCGAAGATCACCGTCATGAAACACGGCCTCCGCAACGCTTTTATTCCCGTCATCACCGTAGTTGGCATCCAGTTCGGATCGCTGCTCGGCGGCGCGGTGCTCACGGAGACTGTCTTCGAGATCAACGGCATCGGTACGCTGCTCGTCGACGCGATCAACCGTAGCGACTACCCCGTCGTCCAGGGTACCGTCCTCGTCTTCGCCGTATTGTACACGCTCGTTAACTTGGGCGTTGACCTCACCTACTCGGTCCTTGATCCACGTATCGAACAATGAGTACAGAGACACAGACCGGCGCCGTCGACCGAAGCATCGTCGAGCGGCTGCGCGCAAGCCCGTTCCTCTCGCAGCTCTCCTCGAACCGACTCGCGATCACCGGGATCATCATCATCGTGAGCGTCGTCCTGATCGCGGTCTACGCGCGGATCACCTACGACCTCAGCGAGCTCATGGCGACCCAGTTCGGGACGAATCCCGCTGAATCCCCGCCCAGCTCGGAGTACCTCTTCGGCACGGACGGGCAGGCCCGCGACATCTTCCCACGCGTGATGTACGGGGCCTGGTACGCGGTCCTCTACGGAACGGTCACCGTCGTCGCGTCGACGTTCCTCGGGGTGAGTCTGGGGATCGTCGCCGCGTACTACGGTGATCTGACCGACAACGTCATCATGCGGACGATGGACGTCCTGCTGTCGTTCCCGTCGCTACTCTTAGCGCTCGCGCTCGTCACCATCTTCCCGGAGGAGCTGGGCCTGTGGCGGGCCGTCGGGGCGCTGACGCTCGTCTACACGCCCCGGTTCGCCCGCGTCGTCCGCGGGGCCGCGCTGAAGGTGCTCGAAGACGAGTACACCGACGCCACGCGGGCGCTGGGCGCGACGGACCCGCGGCTGCTCGTTCGTCACGTCCTCCCGAACTGCCTCGCGCCGATAACGGTCCAGTCGACACTCAATTACGGGCTCGCGATCATCGACATCGCCGCGCTGTCGTTCCTTGGCTTCGGTGCCAGTCCAGGGGAACCGACGTGGGGCATGATGCTTTCGAACGGTGTCGAGTTCGGGCTGTTCTCCGGGGCGTGGTGGTGGTCCTTCTTCCCCGGCCTGCTGCTCGCGCTGACGGTGCTCGGATTCAACCTCCTCGGTGACGGGATGCGCGACGCGCTCGACCCCCGGATGCGAGAGACCGTTGACTGACCGCGACGGACGGCCGTCTGGACGGACGGTCGCGTGGTGGGTCGGCATCGGCAGCTTCCTCGGGCTCGTCGTCGCGGGCACGCTCTTCCCGTTCGTCGAGGCGCGGCGAGCGACCGATACCTCGTTCGCACTCGGGGTGTTGCTGTTCGGCTTCGGCGTCGCGACGTGGGGCGGCGCGGTCGGGTTCGGCGACTCGATGTCGGCGGTTCAAAGCCATCTCGGAGGCGAATCCGCGTGGAGCCGCGAGGGCGCGCGACAGGCGTTCGCCGTGTTGACTTGGGTCGGCGCGGGCTGGGCGGGGACTGCAGTCGGGGCGTCGATACTGCTTGTCGGCGTGTAAACGAGGCCCACTCCGATAACCCGTCCACCCTTGGGGGCGGCTATGAATGCTGTGTTGACTCGGTGGAAACGCTGCTACTCTATTAGAGAGTTAAACCGGGGATCTCCTGTGCGCGGAGTCGGCCCATCCGACCGCTGCCGGAGACACGTGGATAAGTTATTTACCTGATGCGCGTTACCACTGTATCAAGTCCAATTGTAGTAGACCAACAATATTTGTACACATGCCACGAGAAACACTAGTCCTCGTCGGGCGGAACGAGGTGCGTTCGGTCGCGGAGCAGCACGCCGATCGGTTACGACAGGCTGGTCTCGTCGACACGGTCACGACTGCGACGTACGAGGTAGAGCCGGAATCGGAG
Organism: Halorubrum sp. CGM4_25_10-8A; assembly: GCF_005435025.1. Taxonomy (NCBI): domain Archaea; kingdom Methanobacteriati; phylum Methanobacteriota; class Halobacteria; order Halobacteriales; family Haloferacaceae; genus Halorubrum; species Halorubrum sp. CGM4_25_10-8A. Next base: position 7,926 of record NZ_SGTX01000017.1, read on the forward strand.
CTCAGAGAGGGTCTATCGGACGTTCGTGGTGATCGAGTCTACGCGGTTCCGCTGTGTTTCGCACACACCCACGAGACGCTGAAAGACGTTCCCAGAGCGTTGAACCGGCTTTCCGGAGAGGTGCGATACTGCGACCCGATTGGGAGGCGTCAAGCGGTGACCGAAGCGATTCGGAGCCAAGCCGAAGCGGCGAGCGACGCCGACGCTCTCTTGCTCGTCGCCCTCGGGAACAGCCGCGACGACCACGCGCAGACCGTCGCCGCATCCCATGCGGCCCGTCTGCGCGCGGAGTTCGACGAGGTCCGAACCGCGTATCTCCTCCAGAGTCCGGCCGTCGAGTGCGCGCGGTACACGCTCGATGCCGACCACGCGGTGGCGTGTCCGCTGTTCGTCGGAAATGGTGAGGCGACCCGAGACCGGATTCCCGAACAGCTCGAGTTACATCGGGGCGGGATCGACTACGCCGACCCATTCGGGGCGGACGACGTCGTCGCCGATGCGATCGCCGTCGCGGTCGAGCGCGCCCGCGCAAACTCCAAGCTCTCGACGCCGAGTCCCGACCTCGTTGCCGACGCTGAACCCGTGGCTACCGACGGGAGCGGACGAAACTAACTCGCTTCCCCTCTTTGCTCTCGTCAACAACCCCACCCTACTTCGCTCACCCTGATGGGTTCGCTCGTTGGGAGAGGGGCTTGTCCGTGAGCTCAGCCTCAAACCTGTCCGGGTAGGCGGTGAATCCGCCACTTGGCGTCACCGTTCCAGACTTGAGGGCGAGTTGACTGTCGCCCGTCCGCCGAGACGACTGTTGGCCCCGGCGGACATACCGCATCCCGATGTTCTTCGCCACGTTGTAGTCTGCGTTCGTTTCCAACTCACACTTCACGCACCGGAAATTGGTGCGAGTCGAGCGATTCTCGTCTGCCGTGAATCCACACTCGGCGCACCGCTTTGACGTGTGTGCCGACCCGACTTGCTTCACTGAGATCCCTTCCGTTTCAGCCTTGTACTCCACTTGCTCGTACAGTGTTCGGAACGCCCACCTGTGACCCCACGAGGCCCCCGTGCGGTCGCGGATGTGGGTTAGGTTCTCGAAGGCTATCACGTCGCACTTATACCGAAGTGCTTCGTCTACGATAGCGTTCGACGCTCGGTGAAGTACGTCGCGGACGTAGCGAAGTTCTCGGCCGCTCGATTGTTCGAGCGTCCGATGGGCACTCCTCGTCCCAGTCTGTTGGAGTCCGGCGCGTACCTTCTCGAACTCGCGGAGATCGTGGGTTAACTCCCGCCCGCTGAAGAAGGAGGCGGTGCTTGTGACGGCGAGGTTTTCGATGCCGAGGTCAACCCCGAGGACCGTCCCGTCCTCGGCGGTGTTCCGTTCTGTGTCCGTCTTGGGTCGGCGGAAGCCGATATGTAAGAGGTAATCGCCGTCACGGACGGTGAGCGTGCTTTCCATGACGCTCCAGTTGTCGGAGTCGAGGTACTGCCGTTGGTAGCCATTGTCGGCGTCGGGGAGGGCGAGGTCGCACCGGACGCGACTCTCTGTGGTGGAGAGCGACACCGTATCATCATCAAATACCGTCATGGTCCGGGTGTCGTATTTCACCGTGGGTGCGGTGAAGGTGGGCTTACTCACCTTCTTGTCTTTCGCCTTCCGTTCGATACAGCCGGTGATGGCTTTGGCGGCTTGGTGGGTGGCGAGAATCGCGTGCTGACTTCCGAGGTCGGTGCATTCGCGCACGTCGTTGTATGCGAGGGGCTGTACGTCGCTTTTCGCGTTGTATTTGCCCCACGCCATGTCCGTGGCGAGTTGGCATCCACGCTTCCACTCGGAGATGGTCTCTTCGAGAAGGTCGCGTTGCTCGTCCGTTACCTCAAGACAAGTGATTGCCGTCCGATGTACGTAGTCGTCTCCCACGTCTTCAATGTAATCAATAGGCTACTCATAAATTGGTGTTTGCGACCAACACAAACGCGCTCTTCCCCTCCCTACTCGATCCCTCCGGTCGATTCTTGAGGAAGGGGACTCCGCGTTACCGCTTCAGTTGAAACTGGCTAGGGCCGACCGCGAGCCGGCCCGGTTCCGTCGGTTCGTTTTGCTACCGCCGAACGACCAGCACGGATAGGTCGGAGAACGGCGAATCGCCCGGTTTGTCACCGCCCGCGTGCCCGGCGAGACCGCGAAGAGTCGTTCGGGTGATGCGTTCGTCGTCGTGGGTGAGTCGCTCGCAGACGAGCGCCTCCGCGTCCGGGTCGCCGCCGTGTTCAAGCAGGTCAGCGGCGACATCGCCGGGCATCCGGTCGAAGGGACGGGGCAACACGAGCAGGTGACGCTTCCCGACGTCGCGGCGCAGCCGGTCCATGCCCTCGGAGAGGTCGCCGCTCTTGTGGAGCGTGACGAAGGTCGCGTTCTCCATCGGCGTGCGCGCCCGACTGGCCGCGACCTGTAGCGAGGAAATCCCCGGGACGACGCGCACGTCGACCGAGCCGCCGGTCGCGTCGTCGACCGCTCTCCCGACCTTCCCGACGAACTGGTAGCCGGAGTGGTTCGGATCGCCCATCAGGACCGCAGTGCCCCGCTCCCCGCCGGCCACGCGATCGGCGAACGTCGCCAGCGCGTCCGCCTCGTCGCGATACCCGCACGTCAGACACTCCGCGTCGGTGCGATCGCGGACGAACTCGACGACCGTCTCGAACCCGACGACGACGTCTGCCTCCCGGATCGCGCGCTCGCTCCTCGGCACGAGGTAGTCTGGGTTTCCGGGCCCGATTCCGACGGCGTGGACGGTCATCACCGACTCGGTCACCCCGTCCTCTGGACGGTCCGCGGCGTACGCCGCCGGGTCCGGGCCGGAATCGAGGTCGTACTCGTCCGTCACGGGCTCTCCTCTCGAAGTGCGTCGAGCGTCGTCTCGCCGTTTCGGACGTCGCTGGCGGCGTGGACGAGCTCGTTCGTAAGCCCGGCGGCCACCCCGGACCCGCCGCGTCGACCGACGTTCGTGACCGCGGCGACGCCGTGTTCCGCTGCCACCTCGCGGACTCGCTCCCGGCTCTCGGCGGCCTTCACGAACCCGACCGGCGTCGCGACGACGACCGCCGGCCGCGTCCCCTGTTCGATGCAGTCGGCGAGCGCGAGCGCAGCGGTCGGCGCGTTGCCGACGACGGCTATCGCGTCGTCGTAGACGCCGCGTTCGTCGAGTTCGAGCACGCTCGCCGCGGTCCGGGTCATCCCGGTCTCCGCCGCGAGTTCCGCGCCGTTCCCGATCGCCTTCCTGACTTCGCAGTCGTGGCCGCGTCCCGTGATTCCCGACTTGACCATCGTGATGTCGGTCACGATCGGTCGCTCGTCGAGCACGGCCTCCGCGCCGACTGCGACCGGGTCGTTCGCGAACCGCATCAGGTGCGCGAATTCGGGGTCGCCGGTGGCGTGGACGGCCTTCGCACGTAGGCGGTCTGTCGGCGTCTCCTGTGGGACTAACTCGTGGACGCGGTCCATGCTCGTCTCGGCGATTTCCATCGCATCCTCGGTCGTCGCGCCGAGGTCGGCGTAGGCGGCGGTCCCGTCGCCGCCCCCCTCCGCTCCGCCATCAGTCGTCATCGGCGGTCACCTCCGTCGGGTCGCGCGAGGCGCGCTCCTCAATGTCGCCGTCGACGCTGAGGTTGCGGTCCCGAAGTTCATCGACCGTCTCGGCGTCGGCGTCCCAGAGCCCGCGCTCGATCACCTCTAAGAGCGTGTCCGTGATCGACTCCAGCGCCCACGGGTTGACGTCCCGCATCCAGTCGGCCCGGTCGTCGTCGAGGGCGTACTTCTCGGCGACGTCCCGCCAGAGGCGGTCGGAGACGACGCCGGTCGTCGCGTCCCACCCGAGCGCCACGTCGACCGTCTTCGAGAGGTCGCCGGCGCCTTTGTAGCCGTGATCCTCCATCGAGTCGAGCCAGTCGGGGTTGAGAACCCGCGCGCGCATGGCCTTCCGGACTTTCTCCTCGTTCGTGTAGACATCGACGTTGTCGGGGTCAGAGGAGTCGCCCACGTACGACGCCGGTTCCTCGCCGGCCACCTCGGTGACGGCGGTGATGAACCCGCCGTGGAACGCGTACCAGTCCGAGGAGTCGAACTCGTCCTGCTCCATCGTGTCCTCGATCTTCACCGTCGCCTCGACGTTGCCGAGCCGACGCTCGAACGCGTCGTGTGCCGCGGAGGCGGTGCCGCGAGAGCCGAGCGCGTAGCCGCCCCACTGGACGTACACCTCGGCTAGGTCCGCGGCGTCGTCCCAGTTCCCCTCGTCGACGGCCTTGTTGGTTCCCGCGCCGTAGCCGCCTGGACGCGTCGTGAACACGCGGTGTTTCGCGGCCGTCTCGGGATCGTCGTGGCCGTCGGCGGCGAGTTCCTCGGCCTCCTCCTCGACGTGCTTTTTCACGTAGTTCATCTCGTGCGGCTCGTCCAGGGCGACCACCGCGTCGACCGCGTCGTGGATCACGCTTGCGGCCTGCGGGAACGCGTCCCTGAACAGGCCGGAGACGCGGGTTGTGGCGTCGACGCGGGGGCGGTCTAACTCGTCGAGCGGGATCGGCTCCACGTCGTCGATCCGCCCCGCGTCGGTCCAGACTGGTTTGACCCCCATCGTCGCCAGCACCTGCGCGATCGTCTCGCCTCGGGTCCGGACGGTCGGCGTCCCCCACGCCACGACGCCGATCTCCTCGGGGTACTCGCCCTCCTCGTCGCGGTGGCGGGTGAGCGTGTCGGCGGCGATCTCGTGACCGACATCCCATGCGGCCTTGGCGGGCACCTTCCGCGGGTCGAGGGTGTAGAAGTTCCGGCCGGTGGGAAGCAGGTCGACGCCCCCGCGAGTGGGCGCCCCGGAGCCGCCCGACGGAACGTACTCGCCGGCCAGCGCGTCGGCCGTGCGCGGGATCTCCGCTTCGGCACCGCGAACGCGAGGCGCGGCTTTCTCGGCGATGAACCGGAGCGCGTCCCGGAGATCGTCGTGGGCACCCCCCTGAACGCGGGCGTCGCCAAGCGGGTCGATACCGACGATCAGCAGATTGATCGTCGTCCCGTCGTCCGCGCCGGCGTCTGATTCCGACTCGGGCACGTCGAAGTCGTGGGCGGCCAGCGTCCGGACGAGCTCCTTGCTGGTCTCGTACACCTCGTCTGCGGCCTCACTGTAGGTCATGCCCAGCGTCTCGTCGTACTCGCCCGGGGCGTCGAGCATCCGCTCGTAATCGACGCCGAGCACGCCGGCGACCGACTCGCGGAGGCTCGGTCCGCCAGGGTTCTCCAGCCGGGTGAGCGCGACGAGGTACTCCACGAGGCGGTCGTCGACCGGCGGCTCGCCCATCGTGTGAAGGCCCAGCCGGATCTGGGTGTTCTTCACGTCGGTCAGGTACGCGTGGACCCGCTCGACGAGCTCCTCGACGGAGACCTTGTCGCCCGCGACCTCGCCGTCCGCGAGCGTCGTGCCGGCCTCGTCCGGCCCGCGGACATCTGCTTGCTCGTCGACTTCGCCGGCGATCCCGAGTTCGACGGCGAGGTCGAGATCGTCGACCGTCTCGCGGATGAGGTCGCCGAGTCGGGCGCCCTCGTCGGTACGGACCTCGGTGCCGCCTGCCTCGCGGTACCGGCGGGCGAGGTCTTCCAACTCGGCCAGCTCGTCGTAGCTCCCGGCGCGACGCATCACCGGGGTTAGGTAGTCCACAACGGCAGCGTACGAGCGGCGCTTCGCCTGCGTCCCCTCGCCGGGGTTGTTCACGATGTACGGGTAGACGTTCGGGAGGTCGTCGATCAGGCCGTCCGGCGCGGAGCCGGAGCCAAGCCCGACCGTCTTGCCCGGCAGCCACTCCAGCGAGCCGTGCGTGCCGAGGTGGACGACGGCGTCGGCGTCGAACTCGTTCCGGAGCCACCCGTAGAAGGCGACGTAGTCGTGCGGGGGCCAGAGGTCGGAGTCGTGGTACACCTTCTCCGGGTCCATCCCGAACCCGCGCGGGGGTTGGACCGTGACGAGGACGTTGCCGAACTCGACGCCGGGGATCGCGAAGGGCCGATCGGGCGACTCGCCCCACTCGTCGAGGACGCCGTCGCGGAACCGGTCGCTCGCCGCGTCGAACCACTCAGCGTACTGTGCGGGCGACACGGTGTCGACGCTGCGGTCGCGCACGTCTCCCGGCGCGACCCATCGGTCGTCGAGCGTGAGCTGGCTCGTGAGCGCGTTGATGAGTTCCTCCTCGTCGGCGATCGGGGTGTCTCCCCTCTCGTCCGTGCCTTTCGACCCGAGGTCGTAGCCGCGACCGTTCAGCTCCTCTAGCAGGTTGACGGTCGATTCGGGTGAATCGAGTCCGAACGCAGTCCCGATCCCGTCGTCGCTCGGCGGGTAGTTGTGTAGCACGACCGCGACCTTCTTGTCCCTATTCGGCGTGTGCCGGAGCTTCGCCCAGTTGACCGCAAGCCGCGCAGCGTGGTCGACGCGATCTTCGATCGGGAAGTGCTGTTTGGGTGCGGAGCCGATGCCTGCGGCATCGTCAGTGCGCTCTTTCCCCGAGATCGGGTGTGTGATGACGTTCCCATCAAATTCGGGGAGCGCGACCGAGAGCGCGAGCTCGAAGCCCATCACGCCGGTATCGCTCGACTCGTACCGGGAGCGCGAGCGCATTGTGGTTACGGTTTGGATCACGGGGACACCGAGGTTGTCAAGGAACACGCTCTCCGCGTCGGCACCCTCGTCAGCGGCGTCGCGCCCGCGTTCGCTCATCGACAGTGAGAACATGAACGATGAGAGCACAGCGTCGATGACCGGGTCGTCTCCATCGTCGGTGAAATAGTGCTCGGCGGTCCACTTCGCGTCCTCTTGATTTGGCTCGTCGCTAACGGGATTACAGAACACGGGCAACACGTTCGCGCCGAGCGCTTCCAATCGGCGGAGCTGCGCGTCGACGTATCGGACGTTCTCGTGCGTCCAGTGCGACTCGTAGAACCAGACGCCGACCGTCGGCGCGTCCGAGTCAAATGTCGCGATCAGTTCATCGTAGTCTACACCGGGGTAATCAGGATGGTATACGCCCTCTGTCGGAAGTTCTATCGGGTCGTCGATCCCTCCCTCGACCGTTTCGTCGCCGTACTCCCGAGCGAGGAACCGCATCCCGTTCGCGATGTTAACTGTCCCACCGTAGTCGAGGTACTCGGAGAGCGTCGCCCGGTCGGGCGAGGCGACCGTGGTGTCCTGCAGCGCGAAGGCGTCGCCCGTCGCTTTCACCACGAGCGGCACCCCGGCGTCTCGGAGCTCATCGACCGCGAACTCGTATGCCGGCATGCTGTCTTGCCCGCCGTGGAGCCAGAGGACGACCGCGGTCGCGTCTCTGAGCTCGTCCACGAACGACGCCACGTCGCGTTGCTCGTCGAGGTCGCTGTCGGACCGAACGACGAGATCGATTCCCGTGAGCTGCTCCGCCGCCGTCTGGACCGCTCCCAGCTCGTTCTCCGTCGCCGTGTAGAGGCCGATTTTTGTCACAAGTTATTAAACCTCCTCTGTAATAACACAAGTATGGTTGATTTGGGGACAAACAAAAAAGTTTCCACCCCCCTGCCGGCGGTCGTCGGCCAAGCGGATCTCAAACGGGTTCTTCTCGCGTTAGCGGTCGAACCAGGTCTCAGCGGTGCCCTCCTCAGGGGGGAAAAGGGGACTGCCAAATCGACGTCCGTCAGGGCGCTCGCAGACCTATTACCCGAACAGACAGTCGTCGCCGATTGCCCGTACGGTTGTCCACCGACAAACGCAACCGGTACCACGGACGACTATTCCGGCAGCGACCAGTGTGCCTCGTGCCGCGATCGCGAGGATCCGCCGGTGGAAACGAGACCGGCTCCGCTCGTGACGCTCCCGCTCGGTGCGACCCGCGACCGAGTGGTCGGGACGCTCTCCGTCTCCGACGCGCTCGACGGCGACGCCGAGTTCGACCCGGGACTACTTGCCCGCGCCAACCGCGGCGTCCTCTACGTCGACGAGGTCAACCTGCTTCCGGACCATCTGATCGACGTGCTGCTGGACGCTGCCGCGATGGGAACGAACCACGTGGAGCGCGACGGTGTCAGCGTCGCCCACCCCGCCGAGTTCACGCTGATCGGGACTATGAATCCGGAGGAGGGTGAGCTTCGACCCCAGCTGCGCGACCGTTTCGACCTCTGCGTCAACGTCACGGGAAGCGACGAGATCGACGAGCGCGTCGAGATTCTGGACCGAGTCGTCGACGACGACGGCGGCCAAGACCTCCGCGCGGAGTTCGAAGCGGAGACGGCGGCCCTCCGAGAGCGCGTTCACAACGCCCGCGACCGCCGACCCGCGATTCCCGAGGAGTTCAAGCGCGACATCGCCGAGCTCTGCCGGGACGCGGACGTCGACGGCCACCGCGCCGATTTCGCCATCGCTCGGGCCGCCCGGGCGTTCGCCGCGCTCGACGGACGACCGAAGGTCATCGAGTCGGACGTGGCTGACGCCGCCGAGTACGGCTTGAGTCATCGATTACAGAGCCGTCCGTTCGAGGAGCCGGTCGACCCGGAAGAGGTGGTGGACGATCACTTCGGCGACGACACTGCCGAGGGCGACCGCGATCCGGAGGCCGACACCGACCCGCTTGGGGACGGTGACGGGACGGATACCGAGGATCCCGATCCGGACGGGAGCGACCCGGATCAAGGGTCCGGTGCCGACGGAGAGTCGGTCGGTGGGGAGAGTCGCTCAGACACGAACGGAGGAGGAAACTCCGACGACCGTGGTACCGACGGACCCGACCGCGATCGGTCCGGCGCTCCCGATGGCTCCAGATCGGAAGACGCCGACGACACCGAACGACCGCCGAGCAACGCGGCGGCTGCGGACCGCGGCGACGGAGCGGACGAGGAGGCGCCTGATTCCGACGGTGACGACGAGGCCGCACCGATCCCTCCAGGACGCGCTCGCGCGGGAGTAGCCGACGCAGCGGCACCGGAGGTCCCGTCACCCACGAGTCGCAGTGACGCGACGGGTGAGGGTGACGGCCGACACGCGGCGGCGCCGTCTCCCGAGGGTCGCGGGCCGACAGTGCGAACGGAACGCGCAGAGGAGACGGAGTCAGTTGACCCGGTATCAACCGTGCGGGCGGCCGCGCAGAACGGCCGATCGCGACCGGCCGATACCGACCTCCGACGGGCGGTTCGAGCGGACGACGCCGACACCCTCACGGTGTTCGTCACTGACGCCAGCGCGTCGATGGCCCCCGCGATGCGCGCGGCCAAGGGCGTGGCCTTAGAACTGTTACGAGACGCGTACACCGAGCGGGACGAGGTGGCGTTAGTCTCGTTCGGCGGCGACGGAGCCGAGGTACTCCTCCCGCCGACGACGAGCGTAACGCTGGCCGCGCGTCAACTGAAAGAGCTCCCGACGGCGGATCGGACGCCGCTTCCGGACGGACTGAATAAAGCCGCGACGCTTATCGAACGGAAAGGGTCGGCCGCGGCGACGGTCGTGCTCGTTTCTGACGGTCGCGCGAACGTCGCGAAGGGCAGTCCAACGGCTGCGACCCGTCAGGCGGCCGAACGGGTCGCGGAAACGGACGCGTCCGTTCTCGTCGTCGACGCGGGCGAGTCGAGGGCCGGCGTCCTCGACATCGTGTGCGAGACGACAGACGCGAGGCGGACCCCGCTCGCCGCGCTCTCAGCGGACGCGGTGCTTGGAGACGAGTAAGGTTTCTGTGGAGCGTAAGTTTTACAATCTGACTTTACTTTTTCCAAGTTGGATTTATGTCGACAAACACCGACACCGTCGCCGACCGGTTCGCAACGGCCGGGGCACAGATCGATCCGGTAACCGCGCTTACCGCTCTGGCGCTCGTCGCAGCGCTGGGCTTTACGCTCGCATTCTTACAGGAACCACTCGTCCACGAGGCGTTACACGACTTCAGACACGGGGCCGGGATCGTCTGCCACTAATGATCGATCGGCTTCGATCGGGCGTTACAGCCGGAGCCCTCGTCGGCCTGGCATACGGGCTGTTCACGTGGCTGGTCGTCTCGCCGGTCGTCCGCCACTTGGAGCACCTCGCGTCTCACGGCGGCGACCACGGACACAAGGTGGCACCCGCCGTTGGTGAAACCACCACAGCGGTTATCAGCGCCGGGGGCGGCGTCCTGTGGGGAATCCTGCTGGGTGCCGCGTTCGGCGTCGCGTACCATCTATTTGAACCGGGACTTCCCGGCGGAACACTGAAGCCGTACGTCCTCGCGGGAGCCGGATTCCTGACGGTCTCCGTCGCCCCCTGGACGGTGCTTCCGCCGGCCACGCCGGGCATGGAACCGCTGTACGGATCGTCGCTTCGCGTTCCGCTCTACCTCGGTCTGATCGTTGTTGGCGGTCTCGTCGCGGCGACAAGCATCCTCGGGTACGTCCGCACGGCCCGCACACGTGGTCGTAGTAGCGGCGTCTTCGTCGCGTTACTTCCGCTGGTAGCGCTCGGCCTTCTCTCGGTCGTCGCTCCGCCGACGCTGACCAGCGGCGGCGCTCCTACCGGGCTATCGGCCGCGTTCCGATGGCTCGTCGGCCTCTCGCAGGCCGGCCTGTGGGCGCTAATCGCCGTCGTCTTCCGCCGTTTCGACCGACGCGTCGATCGCCGTGGCACGAACGCGCCGATGGCGACAGCGAGGGGAGGCGACTGATGGAACGACGAACGGAGCAGATGCGCGAGCGCGGGGTGAGCGCGACCGTCCTCGTCTGTACCAACGACCGGACGGAACACGCCGCCTGCGCCGCCGTCGATGGCAACGGGGTCGCCGACGCTATCCGAAACTGGCTCCGCGAACGCGACCGCTACTGGTCGGAGGTCGCCGTCGCGGAGACCTCCTGTCTCGGGATGTGTAGCGAGGACGGCGTCGCTGTCGTCGTCCAACCGCACGACGAGTGGTTCGCAGAAGTAGCGGTAGACGACGTGCCGAGCCTCATGGCAGGAATGTTCGAGGCTACTGGAGACGATCCCACCGCGACGGAACCTACGACGACCGGTTGAATAGCCTGAGGGGCTAGAACGCGTCCGAATCGAGCACTCGGTGGGGGACGTTCTGATCTCGGAGCTTAGAGGTGTGGCGCGGGATCTCGTCGGTCACCGCCACCAGAAGCACGTCGAGGCCGAGCATCCCCGCCTCGGTGACGCCCTCTGCGGTTCCGAACCGAATGTCCGGAGCGACGTCGCTCTGAGAGACGAGCGCGTACGCCTCCGTTCCGGCGACCGCGACGAGTCCCTCCTCCGGGACGCGCGTCGAGACGACGTCCGAATTCGGCCGGTCAGCGTCGGTGACGGTCGGGACAGGCAGCACCGAGACGGTTCCCGCGTCGTAGTCGACGACGCCCTCGAAGTCGGCGACGCCGACGGCCTCGCCTTTTTTGCCGCTCGTGACGGTGACTGCGGTCGCGGTCCCGCCGGCGGGGTTGGCGTGTAAGATGCCGTCGCGCATCACGATTCCGACCTCGATCCCTTCGTCCACGTCGTCTAATGCGATCGCGGCATCGACTTCGACGCTCCCGAGCACATCGGAATTTACCCGTTCGAGATACGTCTCCAGATCGTCCGTCCGAGAGATGAGCCAGTCGACGCCCTCCTTCGTCACCTCGTACCGACCGCGACCCCTCTTTTCGACGTACCCCGACTCGACGAGGTCGCGGACGTAGTCGCTGACCGCCTGAGAGGTCACACCGATCGTGTCCGCGATCTCGTTCTGGCTCACGGCCGGCTGGCGGGCCGCGATCTCAACGAGTATCTGATACCGGGTCGCGCTCCGTTTGTTTTCGAGGACGTCTGGTGAGTTCTCGCCGTCGGCGTCGGCCATTACCGGACATTTTCCTGCCACAAACAAAGTCTTGTTGTCTGTTTCACAGCGTATTTGCTCTGATCGAGCCGCTCGAGGGTGCCTTTGTAAAGCCAACTTTAGTAAAAACAACCAAAATTGTTTTGTGGTGTTATTCACTTGTGTAGCGTGAATGCAGGCGACAAACCTTCCGAACGACGCGAAAGCGGGACCGACCAAGCCGGAGGTCCGGGCGGTGTTGGCGCGGAAGCTCGCGCTCGGTCGCGACGACCACTTCGTCGAGGTCGGCTCCTGTACCGGCGCTGTAACGATCGAAGCCGCCCGCCGAGCGGGGCGGGTAACGGCGCTCGAACGGAAATCGGAACGGCTTGAAGCGACCCGAGCGAACCTCGACGCCAACGAGTACGGCGCCGACGTGCGGCTCGTGAACGCCGAGGCGCCGGAAAGACTTCCCGACGACGGTGACGTGGTTTTCCTCGGGGGATCACGAAACTACGAGCGAGTTCTCGACGACGCCGTCGCCGCCGGCTACGACCGGATCGTGATGAACGTGTCTCGGCTCGAAGTCGCAGGTGAAGCGGCCCGAGCCTTCCGCGACCGCGACCTCCTCGATGAAGTGTTGTGCCTCCAGATGGCGACCGGCTACGATCTGGCAGGCGCGACGAGTTTCGACGCCGACAACCCTGTGTACATGCTCGTCGGCGAGCCGGGGTCCAGCGAAGAGCCAGGACCTAGTGAAAAGCCGGGTGATAGCGAATGACTCGGAGGGTCCGTGCCGGAGGCGTCGCATGACTCTGTACGGCGTGGGGCTCGGCCCCGGCGATCCCGACCTGATCTCCGTTCGCGGACGGGAGATCCTCGACGGGGTCGACGTGGTGTATTCTCCGGGTCGACTCTCGCGGGCGGTCGCGACCGAGCACGTCCCGGAGAGCCGGATCGGGGACCTCGATTTCCCGATGACGAGCGACGAAGAGCGGCTGCGCGAGGCGTGGAAGGAGGCCGCGGCCGAAATCGCCCCAGAAGCGCGCGCCGGCGACGCCGCGTTCGTCACGCTCGGCGACCCGAACGTGTATTCGACGTTCGGGCACCTCAGACGGACGCTCGACGCATTCCATCCCGACATCGACGTGGAGGTCGTGCCCGGGATCAGCGCGATGACGGCGTTCGCGACGGCACTCAACGTCGAGGTCGAAGCCGGCGCCGGACTCGCGCTCCGCGAGGCCGCCGGCGGACACGCGCCGACCGGGCCCGACAGGATGATCCTTTTCAAAGTGACCAACGCCCCTGAGACGGCTCGCAAGCTCGATCGGGCGGGCTACGACGTGCGGTTCGGACGGCGGCTGTTCATGGACGCGGGCGAAACGGTCATCACCGACGACGCCGAGGCGGTGGCGGACCGCGACTACTACACGCTCGCGTACGCCAAACGCCGTGGGCTGGAAACGTCGCGGGCGACCGACGAGTTCGCGGCCGACGCGGACACGAACGGTCGCGTCTCCGCGACCACCGACGTGGAGGTCGGCGATGACTGACGGTCCGGTCGATTCGCAGGCGGCCATAGACGGCGTCGGCGACCGGACGGCGGGCGAACTCGATCCCCGGGTCCACGAGTACACCCCCGGCGAAGATCAAGAGGGGATTCCGTTCATCGGTGCCGGCCCAGGCGACCCCGGGCTCCTCACCGTGCGCGGCAAGGAGCTCGTCGACGAGGCTGACCTCGTCGTCCACGCCGGGTCGTTAGTCTCCAGCGCGCTCTTGGAGGAACACTGCGCCGACGCGGAGTTGGTGAACTCCGTAGGCAAAGACCTCGAAGAGCTCATTCCGCTGATGCGGGACGCCCACGAGAGCGGTCGTACCGTCGTTAGACTCCACAGCGGCGATCCAGCGGTGTACGGCGCCGCAATCGAGCAGATCGACGCGCTGGAAAGCGAGGGCGTCCCGGCGTATATCGTCCCCGGCGTCACCTCGTCGTTCGCGGCGGCGGCGACGCTGCGCACCCAACTCACGCTGAACGGCGTCGCGAACCACGTTGCGTTCACGCGTCCACGAGGGAAGACGCTTGACGCCGAGGACGACCACGTCGCCGAATTCGTCGAGATGGGCGACGTGACGACTTGTATCTACCTCGGTACCCACGCAGTGAGTGATACGATGGACCGCCTGCTCGATCGCGACGGCGTCGACCCGGACACGCCGGTCGCGGTCGTCTATCACGCCTCGTGGGACGATGAGGACGTGATCACCGGATCGATCGCCGACATCGGCGAGAAGGTGGAGGCGGCGGGCTACCGCGCGTCCGCGATGGTCCTCATCGGCGAGGCTGCGACGGGTGAGGGGTACGAGCGGTCGTTCCTCTACGGCGATTGGGCGAACGGCGGAGCAGCCGACGCGGGGAGCGACGGATCGAATAGCGCCGGAGGCGCCGCGGAGACGACCGAAACAGAGGCAGACGACTAATGAGCACCGACAGCGACGACGGAACGAACGCGAGTAGCACCGACGCGACCGACGACTCCGGCGGCGGGCACTGTTCGACGGCGGATTCGGACGGCGAAGTGGCAGAAGAGATCGCGGTCATCAGCTTTGAGCGGAAGCTCGATACCGCCGAGGAAATCGTCGAGGAGATCGGCGACCGCTACGAGTCGATCGACGTGATCGAGTACCACGGCGACGTGTTCGCCGAGCATTGGGGCGAGTACGACTGCTTCGTCGGACTGATGGCCTCCGGGATCGCCATGCGGAAGACCGCGCCGTTGCTCGACGACAAGTGGGACGACCCCGCGATCGTCGTGATCGACGAGGAGCTTACTTGGGCGATCCCGATCACCGGCGGTCACCACGGCGCCAATCAAGTGGCAGATGACCTCGCGACGCTCGGCGCCGTGCCGGCGATGACCACCGCCTCAGAAGCAGCGGACAAACAGGGCGTCGAGAAGCAAGCGAAGGCGCTGTCCGCACACGTCGTCAACGGTGACTCCACGGTCGCGACGAACCTGGCCGTCCTCGACGACGAACTCGGCCCGGTCGAACGGCTCGACGGGCCGCGGGCAGTGCTGGTCGACGACGACGTGACGGTCCTCAAACGCAACCTCGACGATGGGGTCGTCCTCGGTACGGGCTCGGTTTCCGGTGCGGATAAAGGCCGATTCCACGATGCCTGGGACCGAGCGCTCTCCGAGGTCGATCGCGACTGGGCCGATGTCGAGTTCGTCGCCACTGGGACGCGAAAGGCCGATGAGGAAGGCCTTCTCGCCGCGGCCGCGACGCGTGACGTCGGAGTCGTCGCGTTCGACAAGGAGACCCTGCTCGAATTCGAGGGACCGACGCCGTCGAAGGCGAAAGAGCTCATCGGCTGGCCGGGCGTCGCCGAGGCGAGCGCCATCGCCGGCGGCGCCGACCACGAACTCGTTACGGAGAAGACCAGCTACGAGAACGAAGTGACCGTGGCGGTGGGGCGATGACCGGCAACGGCTCGTCTCCCGGCGGCGCGGACGAGGCGCCGGACGGCATGGGAACGCTGTACGTCGTCGGTATCGGTCCGGGACTCCCGCACGCGATGACCCAGCGGGCCCGCGACGTGATACGCCACGCCGACTGCGTCATCGCCTCGAACCTCTACCAAGAATTCCTCCGGCGGGACGGCACCATTCCGCCCGAGTCGCGGACGGAGGATGCCGCCGCCACGGACGGCGGTGCCGCGGTCGGCTCGGTCGACGACAGTACCGACCACGCCGGCTGGACGGTCGGAAACGTCGGCACCCATCCCGACGGCGAGACCGTCGAGATCGTTCGGTCCTCGATGGGCCAGCAGATCGAACTCGCCCGGGAGGCGTTCGAGCGCGTCCGAGACGGACAAGACGTGGCGCACGTCTCCGGGGGCGATCCCAACGTGTACGGGAAGTCTGATCTCGTTTATTTGATGGCCGACGAGGACGACGCCGACGACGTCCCAATCGAGATCGTGCCCGGCGTGACGGCCGCGCTCGGCGGTGCCGCGATGGTCGGCGCGCCGCTCTCGAACGACTTCTGTACGATCTCGCTGTCGGACAAGTGGCGCGGTTGGGAGGAAATCGCAGAGAAGCTTCGCGCTGCGGCGGTGTCGGACTTTTCGATCGTCCTCTACAACTGCTGGCGTGACTACGAGCGCGCGATCGAGGTGCTCCGGGAACACCGCACCGACGACGCCCTGGTCGCGATCGTCAACGACGCCGGGCGCGGCGAGGCCGGCCGTAACTTGGACGACGAGACGTACACGCTGACGACACTGGGCGAGGCGACCGACCACGACGACGAGGTCGGCGGCATGGGCACATCCCTGATCGTCGGCACCCACGAGACGGAAATCTGGGAGAACGACTACGACCAGTTCCTCGTCACCCCGCGTGGCGGGCGAGATGTCGACGACTTCTGACAATGAGTGACACCACCTGCGGACCGACGGACGAATCGAGCTCGAACTGCGGCGGCAGCGATCCCGAGACGGCGATCGACGGTGGCCGCGCAGCGAACGACGCGGCCACCGACGGGGGAGCGGCGACGGAAAACACTAGCGCGTCGTCGCCGTCGTGCGGCGCGAGCGACTCCAACGGCACCTCCTCGTGTGGTAGTACGAAATCTTCGGCGACGGACGAGAAGATCGGATCGACCGCTGACGACTTCGACGCCAACCCGGGACGGCTGTTCGCCGTCGGACTCGGCCCCGGGCAGCCGGAGGGAATGACGCAGCGTGCTAAGGCGGCACTACTGGAGGCGGAACACATCGTCGGATACACAACGTATATCGACCTGATTCCGGACGACGTCACCGAGGCCGCCGACGAGCTGTACGACACGCCGATGTGCGGCGAAGTCTCTCGGACCGAAGAAGCGGTCGACCGCGCGCTCGCGGGCAACGACGTCGCAATCGTCGGCTCCGGCGATCCGAACGTGTACGCGCTCGGCGGACTCGCCTTAGAAATCATCGAGTCGAAGGGTGCGACGGCATCGGCGCTCGACTTCGAAGTCGTCCCCGGCGTCCCGGCCGCGCAGTCGTGTGCCGCTCGCGTCGGCGCGCCGCTCGTCAACGACTCGGTGTCGATCTCGCTGTCGGACCACCTCACGCCGATGGCGGACATCGAGTCGCGACTCCACGCGGTCGCGGCAGAGGGGTTCACGATCGCGATATACAACCCGTGGAGCCGGAAGCGACGCGAGAACTTCGAGACGGCCTGCGAGATCCTCTCGGAACACCGGCCGGCCGACACGCCGGTGGGTGTCGTCCACGGCGCCGGGCGCGACGACGAGGCCGTCGAAATCGTCGAACTCGGCGAACTGAAGTCGCTCGGCGAGACCGACCTCATCGACATGACGACCACGCTGCTCGTCGGCAACGAGGAGACGTACGTCTGGGACGGCCGGATGATCACCCCGCGCGGCTACGAGAGCAAATATGACTACTGAGCACGTCGACACCGGGACGACGTACCGCGTTTCCGTCGATCTGAACGCCTGCGACGGCGTCTTCGCCTGCCTCGTCCGCGACGATCGGTTCGTCGAGGCCGACGGGGGGCTCGTAGGCTTCGATCCCGCGGACGCCGTGACCTCGGTCGAACGTACCTCCGACAAGGCTGCCGCGACGTTCTGTGACGAGCGTATCGACGAGGCACAGGCAGCCGCGACGGCCTGTCCGCTGGACGCGATCAGCGTCGAGGAACGCGAGGGCGAGATATGAGCGCCGTCGAGACGACGCCGGACGACATGCTCGCCCGTCACCCGGAGACTGCCTATTTCTGGGGCCACGTCGCCGGCGGCGGACGAGTGACCGATCAGGGGATCGAGATCGAAGTCAGCGATGAGGACGCCGCACGCCGCCTGTCCGCGATCTCTGGTGGCGGAACCGTCGATCATCGGATCGCTGAGCGCGACTTCGCACATGACACGGCAGTCACCCGGCAGGCCGACGAATACACGGTACAGATCATCGACCCGACGCTGGCCGCGAATGCCGCTGCGGCGCTCGGATTGCCGGTGGGATCGGATCCCGGCGGGTATCGGTTCGACGCCCTCCGCGACCACCGTCGAGAGCTGCTTCGCGGGTTGTTGGAGGCGTGCGGCGTCGTCTGCTTCCGCGAGTCGAGCGCCTCGGTCGGCATCTCGTTCGTCCACGACGACGCCCGGCTGTTGGAGCGGATCCGGACATCGCTCGACGTGGCGGGGTTCGACTCCGAAGAACCGCAACCGTCGTCGTCGGGCGGATACTGGTTCGGCGTCGCTGACGGCGACACGGCCGCGTTCGCTGAATGGGTCTACGAGGGCGCAGGCGACAGCGGGCTGTTCGCGACAAGCCGTCGTCAAAAGGCGCTCCGAAGCGTCGAGCGGGCCACAGGCCTCGATGTGGGAAGCCTTATCGAACCGATCGACACGGACGGAGGAGACTCATGAGCCGGACGGCAGACGCCGTCGGAATCGGCGACGAAGAGACAGCACTGCTCGTCGGCCACGGCTCTCGTCGGGACAAGTCGAACGAGGCAGTACGCGAACTCGCGGCCGGTCTCGAGGATCGTCTCGGCGTCTCGACCGACGCTGCGTTCCTCGAACTCGCGGAACCGTCGATCCCCGACGCCATCGGCACGCTTGCGCACAGTTCGTCGCGCATAACGATGGTGCCGCTGTCGCTGTTTGCGGCCAGTCACGTCAAAAACGACCTCCCGCTCGCCATGAAGCGAGCGCGAAGCGAACACCCGGGCGTTACCTTCCATGCGGGCGCGCACCTCGGCATTCATCCCGCGATACTCGACCTCCTCGACGATCGGTCGCGGGACGTGGAGGCACAGTTGGGGGTCGACCGCGACGACGACGACGTCGCCGTCGTGGTCTGTGCTCGCGGCTCCTCAGACCCGGACTCAAACGCCGACGTACACAAGCTCGCCAGATTGCTGTACGAGGGTCGCTCGTTTGATCGGGTGGAAGCCGGGTTCATCGGTGTCACCGAACCGCTCCTCGACGAGGTGCTCCACGACGTCGCAAAGACCCGACCAGATGTAATCGTCGTGCTGCCGTACATGCTCGGCGACGGCGTCCTGACCGGTCGGATCCGCGAGGGGGCAGCTGAGTTCGACGCAGAGTACCCGTACGTCGACGCCGCGGCCGGCGACCCGCTTGGAACGGACACCCGTCTGCTAGACGTTCTTTCGGACCGGTGGCAAGAGGCGCGGACCGGCTCGGTCGACATGTCGTGTGACACGTGTAAGTACAAAGTAGAGCTTGATGGGTACGAGGAAGACGAAGGAGGAGCGCGTGCGATGCTCCGCGCACTAACTCACCAGCAGGCACACGAGGATCGCGACGACGTCGCCGACGAACCGCACGCTCACGACGCGCCTGAGACCCACCTCGCCGTCTGTACGAACCAGACGTGCGCGGCGGACGGTTCGCCCGCCGTTCTGGAAAAACTCCGTCAGGCCGCGCGAGACGCCGACGCAGACGTTCACGTCACGCGATCGTCGTGTTTCGATCAGTGCGGCGACGGCCCGATCGTCGCGCAGTATCCCGACGGCGTATGGTACGGGACCTGCGACGATGAGGACGCCGATCGAATCGTCTCCGCCGTCGAGCGGGACCGAATCGTTAGCGACCTCGTTCACCAGACAATATGACCGACAATCAGACTTCGATCCACGATGAGTTGTGACGAAATCGAAGCCCTGCGGCTCGGGCTTATGAACACCCTCGGAAACTCGGACGACGCGGTTCGACGGCACGCAGAGCAGGAAATCGGTGATAAACTCGACGGAGACACACCGATCGCCGCCCTCTCGGCAGCCGAGTCCCTAACGGAACTCCAACGACATCTTGACGCCGCACTCGTCGACTTAGAGGAAACAGTCGCAGCCCTCGACGCGGACGACCCGGAATACGCGTACACTCGAGGACGCCTCGTGGCCGTCCGGGACGCCGAGCGATCGTTGGCTCGACTCGCCGACTCGGGCGAATCGCTCCTCAACGATCTCGGGGATTCCCATCACACGCTTCACGAGGTTTTCCCCACCGAGGGGTGAACTCGCGGGAGAAACGGATGGGCGCTACAGGATTGTGAGCCTCTGAGAGACGGTCACCTCGCTCCGTTCGGCGCTACGTCTCTCGTGGCTCAAATCCTTTGGCCCAGTTTTGATTACTCGTTCCGCTCGGCGTCAGAAACATGGGCGCTACAGGATTCTTACCAAACCGCAAGACAGCACGAGGGTTGGACTGCTATCCATTCAATCAACCCCCGGAAATGTCCGCGGTGTTCAGATAAGGATTGAAAAGTGAGGCGGTGCGTCTTCAGAGTGTCTATGCCCGAAAACGACCGCCTCAACGGCTGTTTAGACGAGATCAAGTTAGATTTTGTGGAGCGAGAGGCAACACCGCGGCTGTTGATGAAGCTCAGTATTCAGCTTCATTCAGCAGGATTATCGTTTTCAAATACTGTTTCGTTTCCTGGGGTATTCGGTGTTGGACGAGTGCGCTCCACCGTTCACAACTGGGTTCACAAAGCCGATCTACAGCCGGAATCTGGTCGGAGCCCGAATCACATTGCGGTTGATGAGACTGTGATTCGGCTTGACTATGAACAATATTGGCTGTACGCTGCTGTCGATCCGGAAACGAACGATCTGCTCCATACACAGCTTGAGCCGACGACAAATAACGCTCTCGCAGATCGGTTTTTCACTGATCTCTGTGACAAACACGACGTGGATGACGCAACCGTTCTCATAGATGGATCAGCTTCACTTCAGCGAGCCTGTCGCAAACACGACCTCGATTTCAGATACGAGCGACATGGAAATCGGAACAGCGCCGAACGTGTCTTTCGTGAGGTAAAACGCAGAACTGCCAGTTCTCAAACTATTTTAGAAACGCCAAAGCAGAAACTGCTGACGAGTGGTTCAGATCATTCGCTTTCGCATGGAACCAGCTTATCTGAACACTACGCCTGAAAGAACGCAAATTTTAAATATTCTGGACCATTTGAAGAGACAATCAGATAATTATCAACCCAATACTTATTATTCTGATCCTCCGTTCACCAGACTCTATCTGCGAATCAATTTGATCTAGCAATCGAAAGTTCGTGTCTTGATGCTCTATGATTTGAGAATCTCCGTTCACTTCCTCAGGATCAATATCTGCCTGAATTGTTCTTTAAGTCCGTCTGTCAACTACTTCCGCCCCCTCAAATACGGGTCTAGAGATAGACTCTATTTTTACTACCTTGTTCACTGCTTGTCATCGCCGGCAGTCGACCCTTTACTCCCGTCAGGGGCCGGTGGTGTGGCCGTCTGCTCGGCAGGTGTGTCGTCGCGGTCAACCGGTGTTGTACCGCCAATAAACGTCTTTGTCCGCTCCTCTTGTGGATCTTCGAAGAACGACTGAACGTCGTTGCTCTCGATAACCTCTCCGAGATAGAGGAACACGACCTCGTCGGCGAGTCGGCGTGCCTGAGCCATACTGTGGGTGACAAGAATAATCGTATACTCGGATTTTAATTTTCTGAGCGTCTTCTCGACGCTTTCGGCCGACACCGGATCGAGCGCGGAGGTCACCTCGTCACAGAGTAACACGTCCGGCTCGACAGCCAATGACCGGGCGACACAGAGCCGCTGGATTTGTCCGGTTGATAGCTCCGCGCCCGGCGCGTCAAGCCGATCGGCGACCTCATCCCAGAGGTTGACTTTCCGGAGATAGGTTTCGACCTTCTCGTCGAGATCGGCCTTCGACTCGTAGTCACCGTGGATGCGCAGCCCGTAGGCAACGTTTTCGTAGATCGACACCGGCAGCGCGGTCGGGGTCTGGGGAACGTAGCCGATTTGTCTGCGTATCTCCGGGGCTGGCACGTTGGTATTGTACACCGAGTCCCCGGAGAGCAAGACATCACCGTCGATCTCAACGTTCTCTTGAATATCGTGAAGCCGGTTGAGCGATTTCAACAGCGTCGATTTCCCACAGCCGGAAGGGCCAATAATTGTTGTGAGCGTGTTGGCCGGGAAGTCGATAGAGACTCCTTTGACGGCTTCGATTTCGCGGTCGCCGGTGTACGTTACTGAAAGCTGGTCTGTCGTGAGTGGGATCTCTGTCATCTGTTTCCTCCGGGTGTATATCGCGCGTAGCGGCCGGCTAACAGCTTCGAGAGGAGGATCAAGCCGAGCACAGCAATAGTCAACACGAACGCCGCCGCGTAGGCGTGGGAACGAACCTCAGGATTAAACGACATCGCCTGATCGAAAATGAGCACCGGCAGCGTCGTCGCCGCCTCGAACAGTCCACCAGGCATCCGGGTGCTTCGGCCGGTGGTAAACAGCACGGTTGCCGCATCGCCAATACCGCGGGCAAACCCCATCACCAAGCCGGCGATAACGCCTGGTGCGGCCGCCCGAACGGTCATCCGCATGCTCTCAAACCGGGTCGCACCAAGCCCGTAGGTCGATTCTCGAACCGTCTCCGGGGCTGCACGCAACGCCTCGTCGGTGTAGCGCGTCATAATCGGGTACTGGAAGATAGCGATAGCGACGATGCCGAAAAATAAACTTGTCTGGGCACCTGTAGCGATGATGATCGTCAACACGAAGACGCCGTAGACGATTGGCGGGGTACCCCACAGCACGTTGAGAAACATGTTCACAGCGTCGGAAAACCGTTTACTGGAGTAGTCGCTCTGGAGATAGACCGCCGTCGACACCGCAGCCACCATTGAGACGATGGTTGCCGGGCCGACAATAAAGAGGCTGCCAAGCACTGCATGTAGAAAGCCTCCCGTTCCTTCGAGCATGTATCGCGAGCCGGGTGGCGTGAGTACAATCGATGGATCGGCAAGCAACACGCCCCCACCTCTGACGACGGTGACCCCGATGACCAACAGTAACACACCGACGACAAGCAGGGCGGCCGCCCGCACCGCGATACCGAACAGTCGCTGTGTGGTATAGCGGTTCATTGGTACTGCCACCGCCGTTTGAGCCGCCGCTGGACGAGCATCGCCCCGAAGTTAAACAGCCAGACGACGACGACGAGCATCAGCCCGACAAATATCAACGCCGACTGTGTGAGCGGGAGCGACATCAGCTCGCCGAAATCATTGACGATCAGCGTTGGCAGCGTCTGGCCGGTCGAGAAGACCGAGGTGGGAATCTGTGTCTGGCCGCCGATCAGCAACGCTGGTACGATCGTCGCGCCGAACACGCGCCCAAAGCCGAGTAAGATCGCCGAAAAAATCCCAGGCCCAGCCGCCCGAAGCAACACCGATCGGATCGTCTCAAACTTGGTTGCGCCGACGCCGAGCGACGTTTCCCGCAGCTCGTCGGGGAGCGATTCGAGCGACTCGACCGACAGCGAGGTCATAAACGGGGTGACGACGATCGCCATCACAAGACTGACAGTAAAGATGCCGACGCCAGCGGTGCTCTCGTTGAACACCGGGGCGACGTAGCTACCGATAAACGGCACGACGACGATCAGTGCGACCAGCCCGAAGATCACACTCGGGATCGCCGCCAACACATCGATCAGTGCGGCGACGAGTGTTTTTGTTCGCCCTTCAGCGTACTCGGCGATATAGATCGCCGCACCGAGCGCAATCGGAACCCCCATTACCATCGAGAGTGCGGTGACGTAGACGGTACCGACGATCGCCGGCAAAAAGCCGAAATTGTTCCGCGCAGGGTCCCAGTTTGTAGAGGTTAACATCGAACTCAGCGGATACTCCGAGAGGATTGGCAGCGATCGGTAGAAGAGTAGTAGTGTGATCCCCCCAAACAGCGCGATCGCCAGATACCCCGCCAGGGTGAGCCAGTAGCTACTGTAGCGTTCGGCAAGCAGCCGTCGGCCGAGGCGGCTCGACCGAGCCCGCTTCCGCAGACTGTCGGTGTCGGTGGTCACGATTCCGTGTTGTTTTCCAAGGTCGCTCGTCCATCTTCAAGACGGTCTTCCGTTAGAGGGACGTAACCGTTTTCGGAGACATACTGTTGGCCGTCAGTGAGCACCCACTGTATAAACGGCGCGACAGAGGCGTCGAACGTGCCGTTTGCGGCGAGCCACATCTCGCGGGCCGGCGGTGCCGGGTAGTCGCCGCGCTCAACGGCCGCGAGCAACTCGCCGCGAGTTTGATAGAACGACTCCGATTCAGAGAGTCCGTCACCGTTTTGATCAAGGGGAATCGGCCGGATATCACCGTCGAGTTCGCCGCTGTCGAGATTGTAGACGTAATTGACGTTGTTCATCGCGATGGCGTTCTCGCTCTCGCCGAGCGACTGGGCAACCGGCTGATCGCCATTGAAGTTGCCGTCCGAGAGTCCCTCAAGATCGTCTTGTGTGTAGGCGTCGCCTTCGCCGCCGAGGAACTCACCCCACTTTTTGTACGCCGCAGAGGCGTCCGAACGGCCGTAGACGACGATCTCGGCGTCAACACCGGCGTCTGGAAACAGTTCTCCCCAGTTAGTGATCTCTTTAGTAAATATTGCTTCTAACTCCGCTCTAGTTACCCCCTGTGATTGAATCTGATCGATAACCGGGTTGTCTTTATTAACCGTTCCCACGACGGTGTCGATCAACATCGGCACCGCGACCAGCCCGCGTTCAAGTTCCTCTTCAAAGGGTTCACGCCCCATCATTGCTACATCAACCTGATTATTAAACAGATCTGACACTCCGACCCCAGTGCCGCCGCCGGAGATATCGAAGGCAAGGTCGCTTTGCTCAGCATAGATGTCAGCCCACACCTGTACCATCGGCAGTGGCCCGACGCCACCAGAAATCCGCACTGTTTGGCCGCCATCGTCGCCGCCGAGACAGCCGGTAAGTGAAACCGCGGTGCCGGCAGCCGCCGCGTTCAGCACAGACCGTCGTGAATGCCGTCGTGCCATCACTCATTGGAAGGCTTTACTACATATAATTGCTCATTAAACGACAAATGTGGGCTGTTCACCGACATACCTGTAATTGTTGCTCCTATCTAAGTTCAATATGTGAGACAAAATACAAATTACTAATCAAGTCGCAGATGCCGGCAAGAAATCTGACCTTGCGGTCGTGTTAATTTTGACGTGAATTGTGATAGACGGCGAAGGCTTCGAGCCAGTTTTGAGCTGTCTCTCACGCGACATTGCTAAAACTGTTCGCAAACGAAGATGTTCGTCGTTTTATTTCTCAAAAGACACGTTCGATGGCATTCCAACTTCCATGCCGAATGACTTAAAATCGATAGCCGTCTTCAGCGAGGATTGAGCCAAGATAGTCTGCGTCATCGACGAGAAATTCCACGTTATCGAGCTGATAGCGCCGGTGTAGCTCGGTGAGAAACTATCGCGTCGTCTGTTTATTTGTGGTTGGAAAGAGGCTCACGGGGAGGATCCCGTTCGTCTGTGGATCAACCGCGCCGTACAGCCAGAACTGCTGGCCGTGGAGGCGGATCATCTTCTCGTCAGCCGCGAGTTGATTCTCGGAGACGGTTGAGATCGGCTGTAGATTGGCTTTATGAACCCAGTTATGAACCGCAACGTAGCTCCGATCGATCCCAAACAGTTCAAGATGTTTACTTCCCTCACGAAGTGACATACCGACCAAATGACAGCGGAGCCCTAGTTCAATCGCCCAGCGAGGCGTTCGACCTCGCTCCACAAACGGCAAGTCGATCCACGTGATACGTTCGCTGAGGCGGCCGAATTCTGGCATAGACACTCAGAAATTGTCCGCCTCATCCTCTAACTTAACGCGACCACGATCAGACCACAGAAACTTTCACTTGAATAGCGACTGACATCAGTAGATGACGCAGCGCGACTCTGGGACGTGAGCGAGAAGCTGACTGGCGTCGAGTATGACTTCGAGACAACCGAGACGGTGAAAGCACCACAGTGAGTCTCCCCAGCGTGGAAACTCGAAATTAAATAGACCGAAGCCAACTATCACCCATGGTACTCGTCGCCGAGATTCTCCTGGCTGACCGCACGCTCCCACTCGTTGGACTTGCAGAAGCGATTCCAAGCGGTGAGCTATCGATCTCGAACCCGTTTATTCTCAACAATAACAAGATACTGATGACGGTAACTGTCGATACAGGTTCGCACGGTGTGTTCGATCGAAAACTGGATTCGGCTACGGAGGTTATCAATGCGATGGAAATTGGACAAACCGCCGACGGCTGGTTCTATCAACTCATCGTGAGAGATGACTCGAATCTTGCCCGGTCTCACGACCCAGAAGAAATTGAGGGAGTTGTCATGGATGCAACAGTGACCAGCGAAGGGATTCGCGAACAGAAGGTGTTCTCGGATTACGAGTCGTTGGCCACACTGCGAGATCGATGTAAGGTCCACGACATTCCATTCGAGCTGTTAAAGATCGCGTCAGACCCCGAGAACGACGGCGAACGCGACCAGTTCGGGTTGACCGACAAGCAGTACCGGGCCATCTCGATCGCCTTCGCCGAGGGGTACTACGATTCTCCGCGTGAATTCACGACGGATGATCTTGCGTCCGAACTCGATGTCTCAGCCGCCGCGGCGTCTGATCTCCTGCGCAGAGCTGAGAGGCAGCTGATAAGCGAGACTGTTGGTCCACAGCAGTATATGAGTGTCTTGCCGCAGTAGCCTCGGACTCTTTCGGGATTCCATTGACTGTTCCATGTGAGTAAATCTTGTCTCTCGGTCGCTTTTCGCCAGACTGTCGTCTGATCCCTCGCACCCTCTGACCCCACAGGTTGTCGCACCCAGCGTTTAATTTAGCGGAGTGTGACTCCATCAGAATCCCGCTCAATACCCTGGAGTGTGAAGTATGGTCATTTGTCTATATAAATGGGTTTACTGGTAAGCACAACTCGCTCCTTCCGGTATCACATATCTTCTGTTGATGTCTGATAACCCATCGACTGACAGCAAGTACCTTTCCGACAGTGTTGCGATTGTAACTGGCGCATCTTCAGGAATCGGCGAGGCGACTGCCGAAGCACTTGCCACAGAGGGCGCAAGCGTCGTGCTTGCAGCACGGCGTGTCGACGAACTCGAAGCGCTCGCGGACCGAATCACCACGGAAGGTGGAGACGCACTCGTCGTCGAAACCGATGTCACGGAGGAAGACGATATTGACACACTGGTCGAGACGACTATTGACGAGTACGGCCAGATCGATGTCCTCGTGAACAACGCCGGCGTGATGCTTCTCGAGCCACTGGAACGAGCAGACCGGTCGAATCTCCGGCAGATGGTCGAAGTGAATCTGATAGGGCTGATGAATCTCACGCACGCTGTGGTCCCCATCATGCAACAGCAAGACGGTGGCCACGTCGTCAACGTCTCGTCAGTTGCGGGGCGGGAAACGATGACCAACGGAAGTGGCTACAACGCCACGAAGTTCGGTGTCACTGCCTTCACCGATGCCATTCGACAGGAACTCTCGCCACAGGACATCCGAACCACGGTCATCGAACCGGGTGCGGTTGATACTGAGCTCCCGACTCACATTACTGACGAGCAACTGCTTGAACAACTTTCCGAAGTGGATATGCCAACGCTAGCTCCCGAAGACATTGCCCGTGGAATCGTGTACGCAACGAACCAACCCGAACACGTCGACGTCAACGAACTCATGATTCGCCCGACTGGACAAACGATGAACTAGCACCAGCCTCTAAGCCTCGCAGCCGATCGCATCTTCAGTACCTCACAAAGCGAGTTAGTTAGAACGTCTGCTTGCTGAAGATGTGTTCAAGACCTGGCGACGCCCCGCCGAGGCGGACGTCGCCTCTGGTGGTGGCCGTACAAGGAGTTCGTCAATATGGTTCGACGGGCTGCGTGAACTGCCCTCGCAGTGCGTCGGGTCGTCCGCGCGAACCGGCCATCTGACGACCGGTTCCACCGGTAGTCACTGACCGAGCAAGCATCTTCGCAAGTGGCAACGCTGTCGCGTCGGCGGCTGACCGCCGCCGACAGCGACAACTCCGTCTTCGATCAGCGTTGCTCAACCGTGATCGACGACTCATCACAACAGAACAGGTGGTTCAGGTCACGCTAACTGGCAATGCTTTGTGAGGTACTGATACTGAATCACAGAAAAGTGCTCGTCGCGGCAGATCCGTCGATCGTCTCACACCACGAGGTGCGAATACTCGCCAGCTTCAAGATCGCTGACGCATACTTGAATGCGATCGTTCTGGTCTAGGAGGCCCGCCGAATTATCTCGTGTCATCGTCGAGAAGCCAGTGTGGATCCAGAGATCGAGAACCTCCACCTCGTCGGCGGCGTCCTTCGCGAAACCTTGGACCAGCTCACGCTGGTCTTCGAGCCCAACGTCATCATCGTCACCCTTCGACTTCCGGATCCACGCGAGTGCTTTACTCATCGACGACCGTCACCTCTAGAGAGCTTCCCGATTTGACCTTCCTGTTGAGTCTCTTTCCGTCAAGATCCATAGCCTCGGCGAGTCCTTTCGGAACTGTAACCCTGTACTGCCCGTTCGCCCCCTGACTGACTCTCGTTTTCGCCATCTCTGTATAGGCCCATTATTAGGATTAGACTTAGTTCTAATGTAGGTGTTCAGAAAACCCCCGTTTTCTGTACGGTCGCTCTTCTGTAGGAGATTGTTGGTACAGTCGTGGCTAGTTGAGCGGGGAACTAATCGAACTTCTAAGCATCGCTACCGTGAACTCCCAATTTGATTCACGCACCGCAAACCGAAAGACCGCAGTCCATCAACAATGTGCTACGCAAAGGTAACAGAGTCAGCGAGTGTCAGCTGTACCATCGAGTTTCCGCCGTTATCCCGGTGGAATGCCGCGTGTCAGCAACCCTCTGAATTTCTGTCTTGAGAAATACTTGGATAGTGTTATTATCCGGTCATGGTTGTATTGGTTCATGAACAGTGAAGCAAGCATCCACGTGCTTCATGTCGATGATGAACCAGACTTCGCTGAGTTAACTGCGGAGTTTCTGAAACGCGAGGATGATAACTTCACCGTCACGACAGCGACGAGCGCCGGTGAGGGGCTAGAATACCTCTCTTGTGGCGACTTCGACTGTATCGTCTCTGATTACGATATGCCTACACAGAATGGTATCGAGTTTCTCAAATCTGTCCGAGAAAACTCCCCTGACCTGCCATTCGTGCTGTTTACTGGCAAGGGCTCTGAGGAGATTGCAGGTGAAGCTATCTCCGCTGGCGTGACTGACTATCTCCAAAAAAAGCGTGTATCTGACCAGTATACTGTATTGGCGAACCGACTGCGAAACGCCGTCGACCGATATCGTGCGGAAAAAGAGCGCAAACGGCAGCGCAAAGCCATTGAAACGGCGCAAGAAGGCATTAGCATCCTTAATGAAGACGGTGAGTATATCTACGTCAATCAGGCCTACGCAGACATCTACGGATATGAACCCGACGAGATGGAGGGCAAACACTGGGAACTGATCTATCCCGACAGCGACACAGCGATGGTGCGGGACGTTATTTTGCCGACTGTTGCCGAAGACGGCTACTGGAGCGGGGAGACGACTGGGCTCCGGGCCGATGGGACGACCTTCGTCGAGGATCATACCGTTGCCCAGACGGACACCAGTGAGCTAGTCTGTTCGGTACGGGATCGCTCTGTGGAACAGGAACAGGAGATGGCACTCACTCAATTTCGAACACTTGTCGAGACTCTCAACGACCCGGTCTACGTACTTGATGAAACAGGACACTTCGAATACGTGAACGACGCATTCATCGAAATAGTTGGGTACGACCGTGAGAGAATTATTGGAGCGTCACCAACACTAATTAAATCATCGGAGGTGGTCAACCGCTCGGAAGATCACCTCGGGAGGCTTCTTTCGTCGAACGGCCCCGATAGTGTACAGTTCGAGATTGAGGTCCAGCCCGCCAAAGGGGATCCAATCCCCTGTGAGGATCACATGGGCGTCTTACCCTACGAAGGGGAGTTTTTCGAGGGGTCAGTTGGGATTTTGCGTGATATCAGCGAGTGTAAAGAGCGCAAACAAGAACTTGAGCAGACAAATACTGTTCTTCGCACAATCGTCGAAGGTCTGCCGATGGGCGTACTCGTTGAAGACGCTGAACGTGACGTACTCATGGCAAACGACCAGTTGGGCAAAACACTTGACGTCCCGATCGACAGTGAGGAAGTAATTGGACGCGACTGCGCCACAGCAGCTGAAGAATTCAAATCCCGATTTACCGACCCAGAGGCGTTCATCGAGGCGATTTCCGAGCGACTCGAACAGCGGGAGCTGGTTCAAAACGAGGAACTCCAACTCACAGATGGTCGCGTGTTGGAACGTGATTACGTGCCATATACCCTGTCCGAAGGTGAAGCGAACATATGGTTATATCGTGATGTCACGACTCGTAAGCAGCAAAATCAAGAACTTGAGCAGGTCAACGAGTTCCTTTCACAGACCCAGACCGTCGCAGACGTCGGTGGCTGGGAGCTTGACCGCCGAACAGAGTCACTCCGATGGACCGATGAAGTCTACCAGATTCACGGCGTCAACATGGACTTCGAACCAACAGTCGAGAACACAGTCGAGTTCTATCATCCCGAAGATCAGACAACGATTCAGGATGCCGTCGAGCGAGTGTTAACTGACGGGGAACCATGCGACTTGGAGTTACGCATCGTCACAGCTGACGATGAGGTGCGATGGGTTCGTACCCGCGGCGAGCCTTGGCGTGAGGATGGCAAAATCGTTGGTGTGCGCGGCACGTTTCAAGATATTACTCAGCGGATAGAACGCCAACAGAGACTAGAAGAGTTCGCCAGCGTTGTGTCACACGATCTTCGGAACCCGCTGAACGTTGCTACCGGGCATCTCAACTTGGTGGCCGACGAGTGTGACAACGACCATCTCGACAGTGTCCGCCGAGCACTAGAGCGGATGGAGGCGCTGATTGAAGATCTTCTCATTTTGGCTCGGGATAATAAAGAGGTGAGTGACACTCAGCCGGTTGATCTCGCGACGATAGCTGACAGGTGTCGGGAGAACGTTCAGATGGAGCAGGGACGCGTAATTACTACCGTCGATCGAACCGTGTGGGCAGATAGCAGTCGTCTCAAGCAAGTATTTGAGAACCTGTTTCGAAACGCGGTTGAACACGGTGGGCCAGAAGTGACAGTGACGGTCGGAAAACTAACCGACGGGTTCTATGTTGAAGACGATGGGGCAGGCATTCCGACCGACGAACGCAACGCTGTCTTTGAGGTCGGCTACTCGCAGTCGGCAAATGGAACTGGGTTCGGACTGAATATTGTCAAACAGATTGTCAATGCTCACGACTGGCAGATTCGCGTTACGGACGGGACTGACGGTGGAGCACGGTTTGAGATCACGAACGTTAACTTCGTAGATGAATAGACATTATTGATATCCTACCTAGTTTAACACGAGCCCCGCACTACTGTATCGCGTACATCGAGCAGCACGCCGACGCGCTGCTCCGGAGGTTCGAGAAATGGCACGATCTGAGTCAGGATCCGGCGGGAGGAGTCTATGAGTGACGCCGAACTCGAGGCGTTCGAGGACGCCGTCGGGGACCTTGGCGATCGCGTGAGTGAATTCCTCGCTGAAAGGTCGGATCTCTCTGCAGAGGAGATCAACGACGACGTTGAGGACCTCCCCGTGCCCGATCCGCTTGATGACCGCGCTGCCGACAAGTAAGACCTCGGCCGCGTGGGGCGTACGGCGGTCACAGGCTGGTTGTCTGATGTGGCTTTACTTACAGTGAATTCTATAGGGGCGAGTATAGGAATTCTCATAAAGAAAACTATATTTTAACAAATAGGACTCTCATTAGGTCCCACAACCCGAGATAGCACGTATGGGCCCGAATAGTGACCCCAGTACGCACCCACCGGCGGACGTCGACCCCGACGCAGTCTTGGGTGTTTGATTCAATACGTAACTGTGGAGAAACGTGTCTGACACGACCGTTGAGCAGAATATCTCAGGTCAAAGGAGTACCACGCCCCGGTCGAAAGTTGACCGCTCCAACCCTGACGACGCCCCCGATTTTAAATGGGACCGACAAGACCGACTACGGAATGTATGAGTCAGATCTTCAGGACAGGGTATCGAGCAGCATTATTGACGGCAAGGTGTCCTCGTTGAACCTCAGCATCACCGACAACGAGTTTGCCGTCATCGTTGATATTGGCGAGACCGACGCAGCTTACACGGCTGATGAAGCCCGTGAGCTAGCGACGAGTCTCAAATCCATCTCGGACCAGCGATGGGACGTAGAAAACGATGACATCGTAGAGTACCTCCGCGACTTAGCCGACGTGGTTGACAACGAGAAATCAGTAGATGAGGTAGAAGAGAAGTGGGAAAGTAGAGAGGTAGATATCTTGCTGTGTTGAATAGATGCTGAGTCACGGTTACAGCGGCTCACACAGTGGTTCTATGTTGGTAATGGCGAACATCAAGACGATTTCACGGAACTGCCGATACCAGCCCAGCGCTCGCACGGCATC
The DNA here is from genome assembly GCF_005435025.1 of Halorubrum sp. CGM4_25_10-8A. Classification (NCBI taxonomy): domain Archaea; kingdom Methanobacteriati; phylum Methanobacteriota; class Halobacteria; order Halobacteriales; family Haloferacaceae; genus Halorubrum; species Halorubrum sp. CGM4_25_10-8A. The sequence goes on from NZ_SGTX01000017.1 coordinate 40,222, forward strand.
GCCGAGCGAGCGCTTGGTTGTTGAGTACGATGTTTCGGCCATCCACCGCTGAGAGTAGCCATTTGCTTGGTTGAGAGCGTTGTTCGCGGCTGCGTTCGCTGACGAGCCGCGGTAATGAACAAGGTACTCAACGTCATGTGCGGCGATTTTGTACTCGGTATGCCAGTCTTGGAAGCCGTTGTCAGCGGCGACGGACTGCAGGTCGTCCGCGTTTCGGCGGACGACCTGCGGTCCGGTCTTCGTATCATGCTTCCACCGAGCTACGATGTGAGCATCAAGCACAGCAAGCGATTCCACATTAGTCAATGTCGTCACTTTTAGGGTCTGTATCGTCCGTCCTGCCCGCTGACGAAAGTACGATGACGCACGTCGGCGATCGAAGAACGTGCTGTCGAGAGCGGCGTGGCCAGACTGCGGGTGCTGCTGCGCAGAGACGCGCAGCAGCGCCCGCCACACCCACATTTTCAGCCGATCAAACGAATTGTAGATCGTGCTGTAATCTGGGAGATCGTCTCGATCTAAGTCCAGTGCGTCGCGAATCTCGGCCATGTACTTCAGCCGATTCGGCGTTTCTCGGTAGCTGTGGCCGTCTTCGAGCCGAAGACAGTGTAGCACAAAGTGTTTCCAGCGGGCGAACCCGCCGCTTGCGGGCTCGCCCGCGTGCTTTCCCAACGCTTGTTTGACTAGGCGACGACACCGCTCAACGAAGTCGAGGAGATCGACTTCCATGGACAGAATCGATTTCCTCGGCTTCGTCCTTCTACTCCGTGATATTAGTCGGTTAGATCGCTATTCAACACAGCATGTTATACCTGAACGTAGACGGTGAGGGCCCACCAACGGACGACCAGCGCGAGGCCGTCGCCACAGCGCTCGGGACGATCGATCGCGCGTACGAGTGGAGCCACGAGGGATTGCTCTACTCAATTGCCTACTCGCCCGCATACTTCGGCCGGTTCGAAGCGTCGCTGACAGCGGCTGTGGACCTCCCCGCTCCGCAGTCACTGTCTGAGTTTGAAACACCAACATTCGATACACAAGACGCGGTCGTCCACCTTGCGAGTGACCGAGCTGATACGGTGTTGGCGGCAGAGGAGGCACTAACTGGCGAAAAAGAGCGTGTGAATGGTGTCGACGTCGAGGCGCGGCTCACAGATGCGTTCACCGTCGACTCCCGCCGCACCGGATTCGTTGGAGCGGGCCTTCCAGCACAGAATCAAGACGTCGCGGGCATCCCCGACTCGAAACCGGTCCCCGAAGACTCACCGCTATTTATGGGGTTCACCGCCGGCTTCGTCGGCAACCAAGCCACGGAGGATTACGTCACGCTGGAGGACGGCCCATTCGCCGGGGGAAGGATAAAAGCAATTTCGAACATTCGGCAGCGACTTGACGACTGGTACCTCGAACAGGACCACGACGACCGGGTGGCGGAGATGTTCAGCCCGGTCCACGCAGAGCAAGGCCTCGTCGACGGCGTTGGTGCGAATCTCGGTGATAATAGCGGGATCGACGAGATCCCAGATGATATCGTTGATCAATCCCGTGAATATGCCCGAGTTGGGCATGCTCAGAAGGCGGCCCGTGCGAATCGAGACGTGGACGGGAACGTGCGACTACTCCGCCGGCACTTCGAGTCAACAGATGACATCGGCTCCGATCAAGAGGTTGCGAGTCTCCACTTCCCTTCGTTACAACAAGGCATCTCTGCCTTCGAAGATGTCCGTCGATCGATGAACGGCGTAGACATCACAGCGGAAACACCGGCTGTCCGTCAGCGGGTCAACAACGGCATTTTGGAGTACATCTTCACCCGCCGGCGTGGCAACTTCCTTGTTCCACCCCGTCGGCACCGGGTGCTGCCGTCGCCACGACCAGCGTAATCAACAGTCTGTCGCCACCATCGCTACGCCGACTGCTGATCGTTGACGGTGAACTTGATGTCTTCCATTGCCCCGGTTTCACCACCGAGGGCCGTTTCATACCCCTCGTGACGCGCTGTCTGCGGCTGAAGCGTCGGCGAGAGTGTCAGCTTGTCACCGGACTGGACGGCGTCAACGACAGCGCCATAGTGGTAGCCGAGGGATGGGTCCAGCGTCCGAGTGAGCCGTTGGTTAGAGAGTATCTCACCGTCGCGAGTCTGTGCCGCTGAGAGGCTCATCGCCGGGAGTACCATACGGTTGTACTGTGACCGCGCTGAGACGGCGAGATACTGTCCCTGACCAACAACGCCTGCCGGAGGGGAGTCAAGCACCGTGGTCACGAAAACGGCCCCATCGGTACTGCCGGTGCCAACGACGCGGCCGGGGAGGACGTCTGCCCGGGGTACAATCGAACCTGGGAGCATTTCCATCGCCATGGGGTCGACAGCACCGGGGGATCCAGCGTCCTCAAGCCGGCGAAAACTGATATTGTCTCGTTTCGATTCACGGTACTCAAATGGGATTCTCGCGGTTACAGGTTGTTCGAACCGGTCTTGAAATAAGTCGGTCCGTCGAGTCGATAAGCCACCAACACTGAGCCGGACATCGTAGGTGCCATCCCCGTCAAGTCCGAAGTTTGCTCCGTAGTGAAAGCCCATTGGCTGTGACAACATCCGGTAGATAGCCTCTTGGGAGATGAGTTCACTGTCGCGGTAGATCTCAACACTCAACCCCGTTTCTGGGAGGATCGTTTGGGTTTCAGAATCCCAGACGCTAGCCATCAGATGGATATCGTCGTCAGGCCCAATCTCGGTCAGCGACGTGGTTTCACCGTTGACGCTCCAAAATCGGTGGGCGTAGCTGTACATCAGTCCAAAGCCGTAATCGCCCTGCTCAGTAGTTCCAACCATCTGCATTCCCTCAACGTGGCCCGGCAAATAGATCCCGTTAGGACGATTTTCGACAATAGCAGGAGCACGCGGGGACCGAGAAGTAACCTGGCCAGCGCAGCCGGCAAGGCTAGTGGCGGTGGCTACCCCGAGACCAGCTTCGAGAAATGTACGGCGATCCATGGCAGTACGTACGGGAGAGACCGAAAAGTGGGTTTTGATGCCCTCCGCCGCCGACAACCGGGTGGAGCGATCAGGGAAACCGATCAGTTAGTAGGAGAGTTGTAGGCAATACACATTCATCCGACTGTGATCAATTCAAATTTGTGTTGATAACAATGGGTCATATACATCGCCTCGTAAGAATCCCCATTAGGTTAGGTAACACAAGAATAAAAACGTATATCACGAACGTTTATTTACAAAGGGGAACATGTTAGGTACACCATGTCTGGTCCCCTGCTTGACGGGAAGACGGCCGTGATCACTGGTGGTTCGAGCGGCAACGGACGCTCTATCGCGGAGGCATACGCCGCAGAGGGTGCGGATATCGTTGTCGCCGATATTCAGGAAGCACCACGGGAGGGTGGCACGCCGACTCACGAACTCGTCATCGACGAGTACGATGTCGACGCGACGTATGTAGAATGTAACGTGACAAATCTTGACGACCTCGAAGCGGCTGTCGATGCCGCGGACGAATTTGGTGGCATTGATATAATGGTAAACAACGCGGGTATCTTCCGCCAAGAGACGTTCGTCGACACCGACGAAGACGCCTTCGACCAGATGATGGACATCAACGTCAAGGGAGTCTACTTTGGCGCGCAGTACGCTGCCCGCAAAATGGTTGAGAACGGCGGTGGGAGCATTATCAACATGTCGAGCAACGCCGGTCTCGAAGGGAGTGCGGGCTTCGTCACCTACTGTACGTCAAAAGGTGCGGTCCGACTGATGACGTACGCGCTCGCCGACGAGTTGGGGCCTGAGAACATCCGAGTGAACGCGATTCATCCGGGCGCTATCGAGACGGCAATGCTCAAAGAGGACGTCGAGGTCGTCGGGACAGAAGCTGAAGAGGGTTATCGCCAGACGATCCCGCTACGCCGGCTTGGTCAACCAGAGGATGTTGCTGATGCCGCACTCTATCTAGCCAGCGACCTCGCATCCTACGTTAGTGGGGAGTCACTATACGTCGACGGTGGGATGACAAATTCCGGATAACTGAGCAGCGTCTCTAGGTATCTGATTCCCATAGAAAGTTCGATACAAAAGCAGAAGGCAGGTTCGTGTTCGAATATCAATAGGTGTTATAGAACTATTCACAAAAATCTGATTTTATCTGGGATTCTATGAATTAGCTGTCAGGACGAGTATGCGAATTGAGTGCCGAAGATTCTGCCAGATCAGGGAGATAACTCGATAGCTGTGCGAGATACACAGCGCACGTATGATCAACGTATCCGTGCCTAGCTCAAGACAATCAGGGAGTCATTTTGTTCCCTAGTAGATAGGCTGGTATAATCGCGAGCAGTGACATCAGAAACCCGACAATAGGAGTAAGTCCGAGGAAGAACGTGGTCATTGGCACATCAATTACACCGGTGAGAGACATGAACACTACGTAGACTGGGAGTCCGGTGGTCATGACCAGAACGATAGTAGCGATCTTCCGCTTGTCTTGCTTAGTTAGATCCTGAGTGAGGGAGGATAGGTGAGCCATATTGCTCGATTCGCTCTCACCTGTATAGTTCTTATTCGATTGCCGCACTTCGATTACGATCGAAAGATCAAAGAGACCCTGAAGGCGCTCGCGACCGATGAGGGCGCTGTCGATGGGGATGACGTGATCGAGTATCTCAGAGCACACACAGAGCCGCTCGCTCCGGAGTACGAGGCAACCATCAACCTGTGGCTGTCACGCATCGAAGGCACAGATCAGCTATCCAGAGATCCCAAGCTCGATACAGGCGACAATGAACAACACGAACCGAACGATTATGACGATGACCGCCATAGTGATGAATAAGGATGGCCGCTGAAAGTGAGCAGCCCGAGATTCCCGATGAGCTGTCCCCCGAAGAGGCACGGCAGTATCTCATTCGGTTCCTCGGACGCCAAGACCTTGACGAGCACGAGGAGATCTACGACGAACTCGCGACCGAGTAGGACTCTCTCCAGGCTGTTCTCCGTAGTACTGCAACAGTACCGTGGTTTCTCGCAGAGCGAGACCGTTCCAATCCGAAGCGAAAGCGAGATTGACGCACCGGTTTTCCCGTTCGCACTGGAACATCGGCCACGCATATGGATGTAACCGAGGACACGGTTCGAGACATCTGTACCGACGCAGTCTTCGAACGCGGCGAACGATATCTTGCTGAGGGCCGTATCCACGAAATACACCGCGTCGACAGCACCGTTACCGCCGTCGTGAGCGGCAGCCGTCAGTACGATGTCCGTGTTGACCTCGCCGCAGACGGGTTTGCCCCGTGGTGCGACTGTCCGTACGACAGGCCGGGAGCGTGCAAGCACGTCGTCGCCGTGTTGCTCCGGTGTGTCGACGACCCACCGGCAGACGACGGCGATCGACTCGATGCCGCACTCGACAGTGCCGACGACGATGAACTCCGCGCGTTCCTGCGTGACGAACTTGCGACCAATACGGATCTCCGCGAACGGTTTCTCGCCGGCGTTGGCGAGCCGACGAGCCAGTCGGTCGGTGAGCTTCGTGCCTCGATCGATCGGCGGTTCCACGAGACGAACCCTGAGTACCACGTCGTCTTCGAGCCGATCGACTTCACGCAGTGGTTCGAGCTCGCGAACGAGTACCGCGAGCAGGAGCGGCACGCGTCAGCGGCGACCGTCTACCGGGCACTCGTCGAGTCCCTCGACGACAACATGGAGCGCGTCGACGGCGCGTACGACCACTTCTCGCGTGCGTTCAGTCAGGCACTCGACGGGTATGTTGACTGTGTCGCGACCGCGAACCGCGACGCTGATGCGGTCACTGACGCCGTTGCGTTCCTTGAGGAGCGGGTGACGGCGGGAACGCCGGTCCCCGCGGACCACTTTGAGAAGGCAGCAGTCGAGCTTCGAGCGAAGCTGGGCGAGCAGGCCGGGGAATAGCTGGGTCGCCCTCGATGACGCCCACACGTTCGACGACCGCGAAAATTAGTTTGTGTCGCGGTCAGTCGCGTCGATCATCTGTTCGCGAGCGGCTTCGACATCCGAGTAGAGCGCCAACGCATGCTTGATGAGTCGGCGGTCTTCCAGATTCTCCTCCCAGCGCGTAATCACGTCACGGCGTTCCTGAAGCTCGGCACTTGCGAGATCGCCATCAGCAAGCGACTGTTCGAGCTCCTCCCAGGTCTCAACTTCGTAAGTCGCCTGCCACTGCTCGATTTCCTCGGTGATCGCGGCCAATTCGTTGCGTAGCTCCTCGCGGGTGTTTTCCTCGATGAGCGTGTGGATCTCCTCGAAGAGCAGGCGCGTGTAGTCCGGCTGGTAGCGCGTCGTCTCACCGGCCTCGACGCGGCGCAGCTGGCCCTCGTCGACGAGATCCTGGAGTTCCTCGTTGGTCGTGCTCCAGGCGGCGTCGGCCTGCTCGCTGATCCAGTTAACTGAGCGGGGTTCGCGAAGCGACTCAGCGACCGCTCGAATGCGGTCGCGGGCGCTCATCGACTCAGTCCACGATTGGACCCCATCTCGCGGGGATTCGGTCATGGTTGGCACCTCTAGTCCTGATTACGATACGGAAGCGTTGTCACGTCGAACGCATCGTAGTGTCGGTCGTACGTAAGGATATGGTCGACCTCTAAGGCCTCCATATGGGCTGCAACAGTGAAATCGGTGAGTGACGCATCCAGATCCGTCCACTCGACGAACGTTGTTTTAGCATCATCGAAAACGTCCTCGGAAACGGATTCGAACTGATACAGCGTGCTCTCATCCAGTGTCGTCAGGAACGACGCGGCGTTCCGCATCGACGCTTGCTTTTTCAACCGGGTTGCGGCCTCGTCGACGATGTGATCGTTGACGATGAGACGACGATAGGGGAGATCACCGTCGCGGACGAACGCCATGAACGCTCGCGAGACGGCGTGCATCTGGTCCTGAGGGTTGAACAATGCGTACAGGAATTTCGGCCCGACGACAACCTCGTGGCGGACATGTCCTGGACGAAAATGTTCGGTTGTGACCGTGCCGATCGGGGTGTCGACTGGTTCAGCCATTTACGGTCAGGATTGCGCGGACGGGTCGTCGGCGAGCGTGAACGATTCGTCGCTGCCGTGCCACTCGTCGACGAGATCGTCTTCCTCGCGAGCGTCAGTCGCTGACGACGCTGGAAGGGACCCGTCATCAAGGTCGTCGAGAACGGTGAACGCCGGGTCGTTGGGATCGGCTTGCTGCTGGCGTTCGATCCACTCGAGAAGCGCCTCGTGACCGGCTTCTTTCAGCGAGAGGTCGTGTTCGCTTGCGAACTCCCGGAAGCGTTCGTATTCGTCCTCGTTCAGTTCAGTTTGAACGTGCTTGGTGTCGTTGCTGCTCATAGGATCCCAATTGCTACTCCCATCTACGTTCTCATGAAGTATAAGATGTTCGCATATCTTAGATCATGAACCATGCTCAAGTAGCTGACGGAGCGGACTACTGGTCCTGGCGTTGAAATACGAACCCGGGACAAACCTCAACAATCGATGCGTGATCGCTATCTAGATTTCGAGGAACTACGGCCCACCGGCGAGGCATCCCACATCCCGGACACGATGCTGGACGACAGGTGTGAGGGTGCCCCCCGGCGGCAACGCGTCGCGACGACTACAGGTAGCTACCCTGATGTGCCGACGATAACCGACGGCGAGTGCCGGTCCTGTGGGGCGTCAGTCCCAGCCGGCCAGCTGAAATGCCGGTTCTGTCTCTCTAACCATCTCGGAAGTGGCGCCACTAACACGAACGAGGCAGCGTCGACGACGTGCCTCGGCATTATCTATCTGGTTGTCGAGTCGGCCACGTTCTACGGTGCCGTCGCGAAGGGCGGCGCCGCAGCGTTCGTTACCACCCTTGATCTGTGCGTTACCCGCTTTTGCGGTGGCGTACACTCGTATGGCGCGACAAGTCGACCAGTTAGGACTTGACAGCGACGCAGTCGTGCTCCGCAAGCAGTTCCCGACCACGCTGGGTCAGCAGATAGCTCATTGGATTCCCGTCGGCACCCATTCCACAGGCATCGGACATCGGACAGCCGCTACAGGCCGCCGACTCACAGTCGATCGCGCGGAGGTACCCCTCACGGACCATCGAGTCAAGCATCCCACGGATGGCATCTTCCCGCGTGTCCAACTGGGTGGCGATCGTCGAGACGGGTACGTTTCGTGCGACCATCGCGAGGACACGACGGTAGGTACTCACGACGCAACCACCTCACGAAGTCGGTCGATAACAGCGATTCCGTCAACGTGACGGATAGCGGGGAGCGTGAGCAGAACGGCGATGAGTGCTGGCGCGTACGGTGGCGCTAATGCGCCGAAAATTGCCCCTGGTGGAGCAATCCACGTCTCAGCGCCGCCCGGGATCGCTTCCAGTACCGCAGTCAAAAGCTGAGTTCCGGCCGTGATCCAGAGCATACCACTGGCGAGAACAACGGTCGCCCGCTCGCGTACACTGGGGACGTCGCCGCTCCGCCGGCCGCTCGGACCGACGGGAACGCGTGGGTACCGCTTGGTTGGCCGGCCAACCGGATGGGTCGGGTCGCCGCGAACGACATCGCCGGACGTGACGACCGCCTCGATCCGGTCTTGGACACCTCGATCGCGAAGGTGTTCGATCTCGACGTCGGTACCGTCGGTGACACGGCAGCGGCGCTCGACTCGGTGGACGTATCGGTTTCATCGGTCGCGTAAGCGCCGACGCCATCGACGGGGATGATGATCTCCTCGCGGACCTCGTCAGGGGTATATTCGGGAGCGCCTTCTGCGTACTCCCTGAGAACCAGCGAGAGCAGCATCATCTCGTCACTCGATGCTTCCCGCTCGTCCCGGGCGATCGCGGCGACCTCCTCGGCCGTGAGCTCTAACCGCTCGTCCTTCACGATCTGCGTCGGTGTTGGTGCGGTGCGGTATCCCGGGTGCGAGAGGCCGGGGTTCTCGGGTGACACTCCGAATGTCTCGTCAATCTCATAGCCCGCTGTGTCGCGCTCCTCGGCGCGCTCATCGGCTTCTGGTGACTCCTCGGGGGTTTCCATGCCCTCGTCTTCGTCCGGCGTCTCGGTCGACTCCTTACCTTCGTCCTCCTCGGGGAGTACGATCATGTCGACCGCCTCGTCGGGCGTTGGCGCCATGTAGTCGGAGTCGGTCGCAAGCGAGTTCACGATCGTCTGGATCGTGAGCCGGTGTTGCTTCTCTGGTCTGAAATCCCCCTTGGCGGCGTCTCTGACCTTCTCGACGCTTAGGTCTAACCGCTCGTCGCTCACAACACGCGCCGGCGTGGGCGCCTCCTCGAAGCCCTCTACGGTCGGGGCACCGCTGGCGGGGGAGTCGGCACTCGGCTCGTCCTCCGCCGCGCTCTTGGCGTTCTCGGCGGTCTCATCTTCATCGACAGGTTCGTCGGCGGTCGCATCCTCTACCTCGCCGGGCCCTTCGATCTCACCGGCGTCGACGTTGTCGACGGACTCGACGCCGAGATGGTCGAATAGGGGCTTACACTCGCCGCGGTGGTAGAGTTGCGGCTGGTCGTACTCCTCGTTGTCCCCGTCCGGGAAGATGATGATCTCGAAGTCCTCGTGGTCGGGCCACTCGGGGAACCGAGCCTCGGGGATGAACGGCCCTCGGAAGGACACCCAACTGTCCTCAAGCTCCTCTTTGCTCGGATAATATAGCTTCTCGCCGTCGTGGTAGACGACGTACTCGCCTTCGCTCTGGTCGTACTCGTAGTAGGCTGGCACCGCGTTCTTGTCGCCTTCGTGGGCGGCTTCCGGGCCCTCGAACCGGGCGACTTCCCCGTCCGGCTCCGGCTCCTTGTCACCGACCGCGGCGACGACCTCGCCGGTGTCGGTGTCGCGGTACCAGATCATGCTCATCGTCCCCTGTCCCTCGTCGTCTTCGTCGCGCCGCTCGCGAAGGGCGACTTTCTCGTCGCCAACACGGTAGTCGCCGCCACCGTCGTTGTAGTAGCGTAGGTTCCCGTCTTTCCCGGGGGACTTGCGGAAGGCGATCTCGTCGCTCACGACCTCCGTGTTCTGTCGCTGGCCTTCCGTCTCGTAGATGACCTTCTCGGCGCGCTCGCCCCAATAGGTGAAACTGCCGTAGTTGGCGGACCCGTCTTTCACCGCGAACACGCACTTCTCGCCCTTTTCCATCGCTTTCCGGAGGTTGGTGAACGTCTGGAACGGGTACTTGATCGTCGACGTTTCCGCCTCGATCGATACGTCGTCGGCGCCGGCGAAGTTCCACACGCCGGGGTACTCCTCGCGAAGCCGCTCACGACGCTCGTCAATCGCGTCCAGCATCTCGGAGCGCGACTGGTCGCTGTCCACGTCGGTCACGTCGATCGGCGCTTCTGCGACGCCGTCAGGCATCTCCTCGCCTTCCTGCTCGGGGAGCCACGACACGTAGCCGATCTGCGTGAACGCGACGTAGCATTGACCGAGAATCCAGCGGTGGTCGTCGCCGCCACCGGACCCGGCACTCCCCGTGTCCTGTTGGAGTACGACCCCGCGCCCTTCGGGGGTGAGCTTGATCGATGGCGTCCCGTCCTTGCGGTCCCGCTCGACGTAGCTACTGTTGACCCGCTCGTAGATGTTCGACAGCTCGGAGAGGCTGTCGATCGTCGAATCCTCAAGCCGGGCCACGAGCTCGTCTTTCGCGTCCTCGGTCGGCACGTACTCATCGGCCTGCTTGCCTGCCCGAAGGCGGGCGGCAAAGATGGACTCTAAGACCGTATCGAGATGGCGCTCGACGACGCTCTCGGCGTCGTCCGCGGTCGACGCCCCGAACGCCCCGGGCGTCTCGCCGGCGCTCCCAGCGCCGCCCTCGCTGCCGGACATGGGCGTCGTCGACGCCGCGGTGGTATCCCCACCGCCCCCGCTGTCGATGGTGGGATCCTCCGGGCTTGGAACGGCGTTTTGGAGTTCTTGAGCGTACATTAGCTTCTCCTCTTTCTCGTCGGCCATCGCCATCTTCCGCCCGATACCGGTCTCCCACCGTCCACCGCCCTCGTTGAACAGGAGGTTCTGGTAGACTTCTTCGTCCGACCGGCGTTCGCGACCGATCTTCTTGAGACTCGCCTCGATTGCCGCGTCGCGTTCCTCAGCGGTGCGGACGGGTGGGAACGGCGGGTGCGCGTACACGCGGAACGCTTCGGACCGCTCCATGTTCTCGGAGATGGTCGTCCGCATCCAGTAGTGGTAGTTCACCTCCTCGGTCAGATCCTCGGGGTCAAGCCCCAACTGCGTACAGTAGGTCCGGGCAGATTTCTTGTCGCCCGGGTTGAACGACATGATGGTGTCGCAATTGGTCGTGATTGCGTCGATGACGTTGCTCGGGAGTTGGGCCGGATACTGGTTGGCAAGCGTCATGGCGAGCCGATACGACCGACTCTCGGAGATCATCGATGGGATCGTGTCGTCCGCGAGCGCGAGGTTGTCAAACTCGTCCGCGAACAGGTAGAAGGGCGACCGCTGGTGTTCGGACTTGGTGGCCCGTCCGCGGATGTGCGACCACACCCTGCGGATGACCGCCATCCCGAGCATCTGCTTGAGTTCGCGCGGCTCGGAGCCCATCCGCACGATGATGATCTTGTCGTTGTCGATCGCGTCGGGGATGCTCACCCCGCCCGAGCGGAAGCCGATCATCCGGCGGGCAACCGGGTTCTGGATCCACGGGAGGAATCGGCCGAGTAGCGGCTCAAGGTCGTCCTCGGGCATCTCCGCGACCGTCTCCATGTGCGGGGTGATGAACCGCATCCCGGCCTCTTTCAGCCGCGCCGTAAACTCGTGCCGTGACGCCTCCGACTTGAGGACGTAGTACATATCGACGAAGTTCATCTCGGGGGCGTCGTCCGGCGTCTCGGAGTTGTAGAGGTTCATCCCCGTGATGATTGACTGGGCGACGCGGTCCATCCGCGGCCCCCAGTAGTCGTCGTTCGCGGCCAGCATCTTTTTCAGGTCCTCGACGAGCGACGCGAGCGCGGCGTTGTACGCGTCTTCGTCGGGGTCCATGTTGAGCGAGATAAAATTGAACCCCGAGAGGTAGTCGCCGGTCGCACCGGGCTCGATCCACACCACGTCGTCAAGCCGGTGTTCGGGCATGATCTTCATCAAGCGCCGGGCATCGTCGCCCTTCGGGTCGATGAAACACAGGCCGGCGCCGGACTCGATCAGCTGTCGGGCGTCGTTCGTCAACAGCGTGGACTTCCCGTAGCCGGTGACGCCGAACACCGCCCGGTGGCGGAACAGGTGGTCTTTGTCGATCGACGCGTCGCGACCGTTCCGGGTGCCCTTCCCGACGAACAGCGGCGCGTCTGGGTGTTCGCGCGGGAGTTCTTCAAGCACTCTCCGGGCGCTCCCGGCGGCGTAGACCTCACTCCCGTCGTCTCCGGAGTCAAGTTCCTCCGGGTTGACATCGTCGGGGACTCCAATGGACTGGATCTCCTCGCCGTACATCGTGTTCCGTCCCTTCTCGCTGTAGGCGTAGGGAAAATCCTCCATCGCGTCAACGGCGTCCTGAATCCCAGCGAGATCGCTCCGCATCGTCAAAATATCCTCCTTGACGGCACTCGCCGAGAGCCGATCGAGGGTTACGAATTGAATAAGATCGCGGAGTTCTTCACCGATCTCCTCGGTGGTCGGGTTTACTTCGGGCGCGTACCATTGGGGTTCGGCGCCGTCGACGGTCGCCTCGTTGACGCGGGTTAACAGCGTCGCGATCTGCTTGCTTAGATCAACCCGATTGTCGATACTGAGTTGTCGCTGTTCGATCTTCTCGGCCGTCGATTTAAGATCGGCATGGAGCCGTTGTAGCTGGTCTTCGGTAACTGGTTCGCCCGTCTCGTCGTCGCTCCGAAAGAAATCGAATACCATGTGATGATTTGACTGGTCGGTGTCGGTTTCGTCGTATCAGTCGCCGCTCCGTCGGTTAGCCTCGGTATTCCACGGAGCGGAGTCGTCGTCCTCCTCGCCGTCCTCGTCGTCCTCGCCGTCTGTGCTATCGTCAAGAAGCCCGCCCACCCCCGCCGGTTCTGGGTCAGTAGGGGTACTCTCACCCGATCCTACTGGCCCTGTGTCGCTTGGGTTGCTCTCCTCTGGGGTCGCCTGCGGTGGGGTCCGGAAGTCGGGGCCGTCACTCTGGGCGTCGGTCTCGGGTTCCTTACTCGACGCCACTCCGGTGTCCGTGGCGTCGGCGCTCCCGCTGGGACTCGACGACTCATCCGGCTGTTTGGAGCTCGTCGGCTCTACTGGCGTACTTCCGGGGGTTTTGCTCTGCCCTGCCGCACGCTCTGGACTGAACCCACTCTTTCGCTGTTCGTCGGTGTCGGTTGTCCTCTCAACGACGTCGTCCTCCTGCTCTGCTTCGGCGGGGATCCCCGGGCCGGTCTGCTGTTTCGCCCAATCGACGACGGGCGTGTTGATGCTGTCGTTGGGGATGTGGGCGATCGACCCGAGGGCGCTCACGGTTTGGAGCACTGCGGGCTGTCCGGGGCCGAGTTTGAGCCGTTGGGTCCACGGGATTGAGTGGGTCCGTTCGGCCATTTCCCGGAGGTGGTGTGGGATCTCGTCGGGCCCGATCGCGATGGGGTCAAGCCCCTGCTCGGTGAACGAGTTGTAATACTTCTCGAAGTCGCTCGCGACGGTGTTACACCGGCGTTCGGCAATCTCTTTGTGCGGCGAGATCGCCAGCACGCGGACGGTGAAATAGTAGCCTTTGGCGCCGTGGAGCTTGTCGATGATCTTCGCGGTGCGACTCCGCTTGGCGCCGGGGTCGCGCAGGTCGTACCCTTCGACCATGTTGCCGACGACCTCGCCCTGCTTGATCTTGGAGGCAGCGTCGGTGACGTTGAGCCCGTAGGGGCGGCGCTTGGTCCACACGTCGCGTGCGGGCTCGAAGATGGTCTGGACCATGACGCGACAGTCCTCGGCGAGCACGCGCTGGCCGTCGGTGGTCTGGTCCTCCTCGACGACCATGTCGGAGGTAATGTCGCCGTATGGGTCGACATCGAAGTCCTCGTCCGCGATTTTACACTTGATGGGGTAGTAGAACGGCTGTTTGAGCCGCATCTTCGCCATCGCGATGTGGTCGCCGCTATCGAGGGTGGGGAACTGCTTGTTGGCCTCGCTGATCTGGGCGTCGGGGTAGTTTTTCCGGAGTTGGCGCTCGAACTGGTTGGCGTCGACGCGGGTGTCCGGTTTGAAGAAGAATTGGAGCTTCCCGCCGTCGTAGACCATCTCGTGACTGTGGATGTGGGAGCTGGTGGAGACGAGTTTGAACCGGCCGACTCCGATCCCGGTCTCGTGTGGGTCGTGGATGGTTTCGTAGAGATTGATACTGGCGTCCATCCCACTGTTCTCCCGGGGAGGTCGGACACGCAGCCGGGGGCCGGAGTCGGCTTCGGCTACCTCTAAGCCGGACTGGAGTTTGGCGTATAGGTCATCGTCGACCCTGATCGCGGGGTAGACGCTGGTATCAGTGGACAGAGTATCCCAGATATCCGTAATCAAACCGCTCATTTTTCTTCCCCTCCGCAGATCTTGTTATATAGAAAGCTCAGTCCGTTGTCTGCGGTTTCCTTGGACCTGAACTGGGCGTGAATCCGCCTTCCTTGAAATTCTCTCTTGTTGTCAATTACCTTTTTAATCAACGCCATATCATTTGCCTCTGTTACCCGGCTAATCGAAGACAGATATAATGGTAATGGCCACAAAATCAAGCGAAATAATATTGGAATTAAACCCCACCAATCAAATCGGTTTCCATTAATTCCCGTAGGCTCTCTCAGGGATCTCTATCGGATGGCGGTCGCTTCGAGAGCCGGTCGAAACGGCCTTGAGAGGCGTTTGAACGCCTTTCTGTCTCCCCAGATTGGTATTGTGAAGAATACACGGCGCCATCACGAATCTCTACTTCCAAAATCGCATCAGCATGCTGCCCATCCGATGGCAGCTCGTCTGGTTCGACAACCGCATTCCCTACCTCCTCACCATCCTGCTCGAAGAACACCGTTGCGAGCCCATCCTCAATCGAATCAACAACGGCGGTGTACTCACCGTTTGGAAGGTCAATTGTAGTCATTAGTAGCCTTCCTCCAGCACTCGGTCGCCCTCACTTGTAGTTACGATCACCGTATCACCGTCATTATTCCAGATTGGCGACCCCGACCCCCAGTACAGTTCGCTGTCCGTCGCGGTGCCACTCCCGGTGTACAGCGTCACAGTCTCACCAGGCCCTAGCTTGAACCCATCCGGAATCGTGTACGTGTGCTCGGCGTCGTCAGCGACTGTCCAGCCGGACAGGTCGAGTGGGTCCGCGCCAGTGTTCGCAAAGACAACATACTCATCGTTGAGATTCTCACCGTCTCGCCCCTCAGCGTCGGCGTTGACCTCTGTGACAGCAAGCGCACTGGTGTTCTCGCCTGCCTCCGAGTCGGATCCCGAATCGGTCTCATCTGGCTCGTCTCCAGTGTCGATCGCGCCGGTCCCCCCACCGCCGATCCGCTCACGCTCGGTAACACCACCAGCTGTCCCTAGTTCGATGGCCTCCCCATCGCGAATGCTCAACGGATCGGTTGGCGCGTCCTGTTGCGTCTGGATCGAGACGGCCTGCCCATCACTCACGAGGACAACATCTCCGTGAGTGGCGGTCCAGTAGGTTGAGATGGAACGCTCCGAGAGCCGCTTAAGCACCTCCTCGTTCGGGTGGCCGTACTGCGAGTCGTACGCGCTTGAGGTGACGACGGCCTGTGGCTGGACGGCATCGAGGAACGCCCCACTCGAGGAGCTGGCCGAGCCGTGGTGGCCCGCCTTGAGAATCGTCGACGTCGATAATAATGACCGGCGGGAGGGTTCGTCGTCCATATCCTGAGTCAATATGGTATAGAGGGTAAAATTTCATCCCACAAGCAGAGCGGTGTCGTATTCTGGTGAACAGAGTTCATCGTGATTCCATTGAAGCGCTTCCACCGCTCACCCCGTACAACTGGTGGCTTCGATTCCCTATTTTCTATCAGTTAGGAATATCAGTAGAGACACAATTATATATCACAATAAGAGAAGTTGGATCTAATGCCCGATACTCCTGAATACATTGGGAAGGCACACGAAAAGCTCACCCGAGATATTTTGAATGGAGTTGATCCGCAGCCCGATACAGTAGAGCAACTCGATCACCTTCCGAGCGGCCAGCAAGATCGGGTCCAGCTCGGTAGTGAGAAAACGGCGGAATTCATTCGCGACGATCTCTCATTTCCAATTGAGTCAGCGACAGAGGTCGGCGATGAGTTGCGGGGTGTGTCTGGTGACGACACTGATCTCGTTGTGGTTGGGGCTGCTGAAGAGAAGCGATACTCACTCAAGATGGTCGGAAGTGGAAAAGTGAACGTCCGGAATCCAACGCTCAACACAATCTGTGAAAATCTCCTCGACCAGTCTCGCGAAGACCTTCTTGAAGAGCTTGATCGTGATGACTATCACGAGATTGCGGAACGCTATGCCGAAGATGAGATCGAGTCGAAGGAGTTAGCTGCTGTCGTCCTCCCCGTATTAGCAGAAACACTGCGTGGCGCCCGCGATCAGGATGAAGAAGTTTTCCGAGAGCGCCTCGCAGATGAACTCCAACTAGACTCAAATACAATTGCGTGTAAGGTCACCGACGCCGGCTACTACCACGGGATTGTTTCGACAACACAAGGAACACTCAGCAAGGTTAACGACCCGAACACGACGCTTGAGATCTACACCACCGACAACAGCTCAACATCGGTTTTCTTTGACATCGATGGTGACCGAGCATTCCAGATTTCCGTCTACGGTCAGAATAGCGGAGGTCAGGCTCGAGCAGCCCTTCGAGCAGCGTACTGGGTCCCAGTCTGATAACCTCGTTCCGATCTACCTCTAAAAAACGGACACCTGTATGTTAGGACGACACATATTTTTGACACTCAAAAGTAGGATATATTTTATTTTGTCTCAAAATAGCCCAGGTGCTTAAGTAGGTCATGGGCAAATATGAGACAACATGATATCTGAAATAGAATTGCGGATTCTCTCTACGCTCGACTCACCAAAGACCAGACAAGATCTAGGTGATGAATTGGATTACCTCGAATCAACGGTGTCACGGGCACTCGGGAGCTTGGAACAGGTCGATCTTGTTTATAAGGAGAAAGCCGGGAATCAGATGATCGCCAAACCAGTAGATGCTCGATGCGTCGAGGTGTTTCAGTCACTTACAAAATCGAACCCACATGTTGATTTCCCTGACCTGCTGACTTCATCGATGTTGAACGTGGTGTACTATCTCAGTAGTGAGGAGCAGTGGACAGCCACCGAGCTCACTGAACACACCGGGCATGCGCGAGCCACGATTTATCGAAACCTTCGGACGCTAACCAACCGAGCAATGGCGACCAAAGAACACAGTGAATATAGACTCCGAGAGGAATTCGATGAGCTCCATCTGTTCGCGACCGAACTCCGCCACCACATCCATCGCGTCCGGATCAAACGTGACGTAGGCGCTGGAACAATCCTTTGGGAATCTCACAAGGAGTGTCTCATGCGGACAGACACTGATGTCGAAGACGAGAATTATCACCGAACCGGTCTCGATGCGTTTGCCGAGTACAGACTTCAGTTCTTTACAACATCCGAGCAGTACTATTTCTACTCAGAAGGTCGAGACTCGCTCGATCCCACAGACCTCATCTGCCATCTCCTTCTCATCGAAAACGATTCACGACACAGAAAGTACGTGCTCTTACTCATCGCCGAAACAGAGCTATCCGAGGAGTCTCTCAAAGAGGCAGCGACCTACTACGGAGTTGAAGACATCGTACTCCCGCTCGTAGAGTTCCTCCGCACAGAAGGGAGCGTTACGTCAGAGAGCACACCAGTGTGGGAGGAGTTTGAATCCCTTGCGTCCGAGTATGGGGTCGAAGTATGAGCCGTGAGCCGACGTTCGAGTCCTCCGCAATTCGACGGCAGTTCAGCGAACTTGCCAATCTCATTGACGACGATCTCACCGTGTATCTGATCGGCGGGGGAGCACTGACCTTAGAGGGGCTCAAGAACGCGACGAAGGACATCGATCTCATCGTTCGCGAAGAGTCGGAGCTGCGGCAACTGTGGAACGTACTCACCTCTGCGGGGTACAAACCGAAAGAAGACCTCGGCGAAGAGTACGACGAACTTGGGGCGGCATTCATTCTCGAAAAGGACCACCGTCGATTCGATGTCTTTCACGAGCAGGTGGCGGGTGTGATCTCACTGAGTGACTCGATGGTCTCACGCAGCCGGCACCTGTTCGAAGAAGACGGGCTTTCCGTTCGGATGGTATCGCTGAACGACATCTTCCTGTTCAAAGCCGTCGCAAATCGCGAGGATGACGTCGAAGATATGGTACGTATCGCTCAGGCAGGGATTGAGGATGACGTGGTCGTCGAGGAGATCATGTCGCAGCTAGCTCTGCTTGGGAGTGACGACTTCATCGGAGCAATGAAACAGAAACTGGAACGACTGGAAGACCGCGGATTCGTCTTCGATATTCACGTTGAAGTAAACGAACTCTACGATCGAAGCCAAGATGGATCAAAAGTCAGGAACGCCATTGTTTCGCTTCGTGAGCACGAGTACGATGACGATCTCTACACAGGTGTTCCGGAGTCCGCTCTTGAGCGACAACTTGGGGAGAAAACCACCACCTCAGGGGTCGAGTGGCTGCTGCGGATTAGCGATTTACATCGTGAATCGGATGGCTCGCTAGTGCTTGTGACATAGTGTTAATCCTTGAGCCAGATGGGACGACTCACTCCATATCGACGTGGTCGGACATCAATTGTATCAGATATTATTGATTTCGGTGGGCTAGAATACAATAGCCTCTTGAGGGAACCGCTGAGAATCCAATATCCAAGTAGCGATGACTGGGTTGGACGAAAAGTTACAGCCCCCACGGAACCGGAGCCACTACGTGGATGTAGTGGTCATACTCGGCGTCGCTGGTGCGCTTATCGGCGTTCACGTATGGCTTCCAAACAGGCTACTATCGGAGTTCGTATTCACATACGGGGAGCCCAGTCTGGTGACCGCTTGGACGGCGGCTACGATTCACGATAGTACTGTACATCTTACCTCAAATCTTGTTTGGTACGGCGTCGTGATTGGGCCGGCCTACGCACTGTATACCAGTTGGGGTCGACGCCGACTGTTCTGGCTGCTGTATATGAGTCTTCTTGTCGCCACTCCGCTCAGTACGATCGCTGTCGACTACTGGTTGCTGTATCAGCGATGGGGGCTTGTCGGTCCCGATTCGATTGCGTTCGGATTTTCCGGCGTTGTGAGCGCCTTCGGTGGCCTGCTGGTTGTCGGTCTCATTGGGGTCATCGCTGCGTGGTACTCGTGGTCAATCTCAATCGCCACAACGGTCGGATTCGTAGCGAGCGGCTTGTGTATCGCACTTGCTCAGTCACCACTGGTTGCGGTTCCGACCAGTGAAATCCTAACCGTCGGTATTGTGCTCGTGGTGGGACTCGGTTCGTTTTGGTGTGGTCGAGAGAGCGTTCTCTCCGTCGATGGCTGTCGGCTCATCAGGATGCGATTCTACTCTTTGGTGCGTGCGGGATCGTCATCACCGCGCTTGTGGCAGGGATATTCTCTGTTGAGACTGTTTCGAACGGTCGGTTTCCGAATGTAGTCGCACATGGTACTGGGTTCTTGACTGGCGTCACTCTAGCAGCGACTGGGCAGATTCTTGCGTGAAGGGTATTCGCTCAACGTCGTGGTGCGATTCGTATCGTGGTGACGTTCGGCAGTGAGCTGTCGGTTCGATATCTCGCTCTTATGTAGAAACGCGGAAAGAGGTCGTTTGGTTGTGCCAGCTCCGAATTGAGTACGCTATCTCGGGTTCAAATCGCCGGACTACGGTGGGTGTTCAAAATGTTAAATCGTCTTTCCGCAGCTCTACACAAGAGCGTAATGGTTCGCTCTTATGTAGAAACGCGGAAAGCCCGTATAATTACACTCAGACAGTTCTAATCTGGCGATATGTCTTCCACTGAGTCAGCGTTCGGCGGGATGTTTCGGCAACTGATCGAGCTAGGAGTCATAGAGATCAACACCGAGCCGCTCGATGCGCGCATCGAGCGGCGACTCAAGCGGTTCTGGGAGAATACATCCTGTCCTCGCTGTGGTCACCAGAGCATTATGACGTGGG
>NZ_SGTX01000018.1:0-51849 GCF_005435025.1 Halorubrum sp. CGM4_25_10-8A
CGTCTTCGGCCTCACGTAGCAGTTCATCGATTTCTTCCTCAGTCAAGTGATGCTCAATCTCTTTTCGACGTGAGCGCTCCATTACTCTTCTATCAAGCTTAACTAACAAAAGTTTTCATACTCATTAAGGCTCGCCGCCTGCTCCCTTTCTCCGGACGTATCCGGGAGAGGCATCGCCATCGTCACCTGATCAAGGGAGCAAGGTACCATAGTTTTGACCCTTTGACGACCACCGCCAGCGGCAGTTACTGCATCTTCTGAGCGCAAGAACCGCTCTTTGACGCTGTGAAACCGTGAGTTATTGACCCTACCCCGACGCAGTCTTGCGTTCAACAGGGCAAGAAAGCATGTAGGACCGGGGTGGCAAGGCGTCGATTTGGGATTGAATCGGGGCGTATCGGTAGACAAATACCGGATTCTAACACACCCAGAGACGGCTTTATTGAAATCCGTGGTCGCTGATAGTTCGCTGACGCCGTGCTGAATACAGAGCGCGTATCTCACACGGAATCATCTCCCAATTCGAGTAGGCCGGATCGCTCAGTACAGCCTACTCTGAGAGAACCTTACAACACTCCGAGAGCGGTGGGTGGTGACTACGCGCTCGCGGGTGTACCATCGGCATCTCCGCTATCGATGAGCGGGTAGTCGATGTGGACCTCGATGCGGTCGAACGGAACGACGGGTTGAATCGCACCGCTGGGCCCGCCCTCTTCGAGCGTGAGGATCCCCAGTACTTCCAGCTGCTTCAGGTCCGAGTGGACGTCGGACACGTCACGCTCGACGAGACGCGCTGCCTCGCGCATGCTCTCGGGCACCTCTTCCGCGATCGCCCGAATGAGCTCGAGGCGCAGCGGCGTGAGACTGTCGACGAAGTCGTCGTAGGTGCCGAACTGGAGCGTTGCTGTTCCATCCTGATCGTCGAGATTGTCGGCCTCGACGTCTTGGACGAACTGGAGCGCGTCCTGACGGAGCTGTTCTCGGTCATCGACGGTGATGTGGAGTGTGGTCATGGTCGGGGTGTGTCGGGTGGTGTTCGATCAGTGCGGCCGGGGCGGATCGCCGCCGACGGCGTCCCAGTACTCGTCCGCGCTCGCCCAGAACTCGACAAGCCGGTCCTCCATTCCGGGGAACTCGACGTCGTCGAGGTCACCGGCTGCGGTGTGGTGTTCGTGGCCCTTCGTGTCCTCGTGGGAGTTGTCGTATCGGACGAGCGTGAGGTCGTCGAGAGTGCCCAGATGGAGCGTGTACTTCCAGCCCGAGGGGTACGTCTCGGTGTCGTCGGTCGGCCGAAGCACGACGTTCTCGACGAGACCGGCCTCGATGTGGGTGTACTGGAACAGCGGTTTCCGGGCCATCTCTCATCTGTTGGGACACCGGCCAACGCTATAAGCGTTGGGCAGAAGTCCAACACTGAACACAAACCGCTCGAGGTTCGCCACCACGGTCCGATCGACGCTACGGGCCATCTCATTACTGGGTAGGGGGCGGCGACCCCACACCGCTCCCGAAACCCAATCTTCCCAGAGGGGATGCCACAGTATCAATCGTTGCTAAGACACAGTAATGCTATTTCGACTGTGTGAAACCACCTGCTCGGGCGTAAGCCAGACACGGGTTGCTCGCTTTGAGTTTCCGAATCCGCCGGTTCGCTCATCTATTTAAGTAGCTCGTAGCGCTAATTGCGCCGCTTAGCCATTTGAGCTTCCGACTTCATTAACAAACTCGGAAACTCAAACTAGCATGGGTAGCTCGACGTACACCGCCTTCGAAATGAAGACCCCGTTATCGAGGTGAAATTGGACCTGAAGATGCTGAAATCTCTTTTTTAGACATATTACCGTCTGAAACAGCTGGTCACTGAAGAGTGCTTACTCGGCCAACAACTAACAATACGGTAGGAAAACAACAGGTATGGAACATCTCGACGGTGGTCGGGTCCGGAGGCACCTCTTCGGTGACCGTCTTCCTTGTTGGGCTGTTATCGGTTCTGTTGTCGGTCTCTTGGGTCTCGCGTCTGTCGCGTTCCTCCTCGGTGTGGGTGTTCGCCTCTATGATTTCTGGGGCTGGCTTGTGATCGTTCCGGGAACTGCCGTCATTGCGGGGATCTTCGGTGCGGGCTTAGTCCCAACCGTCGGCACACTCTGGCTGATTAGCCTCTGGGGGTACGCCTTTCCACCACTCGTCGGTTATCTCTCTGGTGAGTGGATGGGGGCAGGCCGGTACACCTCGCCGAGAATGCTGGGGTTTGCATACGGATCTGCCCGCGCCGAATTACTTGGAGGACTCGAAACAAGTGTTAATTTTGGGCTGGCGCTTGCGGTCATCGTCGGAACAACCGGCTACGTTGTGGGGTCCGTCGTCAGATGGATAGCGATGCGCATGCGGTCGGCTTGATTACTGAACAGCCTGTACGGATAGAACCCAGCTCAGATATGTCACTTTCTGAGGATTTCAACAAGCCTGGATCTCCCTATTAGATGGTGATGCTAGAGGTTCAGATAAATAATAATATATCTTTGTCTTATAAAAACTTGTCATACGGTTAATTGAACCGGCTGATTCATCAGTAATGTCCCAAGCTACTCACCCATGATGTAGACACGTTCTCTCGAATGAGTCAGGGCCCCATTTGGAATAATAACGAATTCTTGTGCTGATTACACGCTCTATGCCGGGAACTCGCCAAGGCGGCTTCATTCGAAACATCACGACTGACGCGGGCGGGGACTCTCAGGCAGGTTGTCCGTCCATCGTTACGGACTGACAGTTCACTTCTAATCGGATCGCCGGCGATCCGCCATCGCTTTCCTCGATCCAAATTTCGATCCCTGCGTGGTTTGGGTCATCACACGGGAGATCCGGGTGTTCAAACCCTGGCCAGTCACGTTCAAACCGAGTCCCATCAACTGTCACGACGACGGTATCGGGCTCATCCGATGCGGGGAATGTAGCGTCCTCATCAGCTTCATTACTATTTGAGAGAGTGTATTCGCTTTTGAACAGCGTAGACCCGCCTTCACTGGTGACCGTGACGGTGACCTCACGAGTGAGTTCACGATCACCTAAATACACGCTCACAGTGTGTGCCCGTTCCGCTGGGTCACCCGAGCCGATTACGGAGCTACACCCAGCCAGACCAACTGTACTAATTGCCCCGACAGAGCCGAGGAGCTCACGCCGCTACATTGACCTGTGTCACCCCCGTTATCCGCTGGATGTAATTACGACAACCCGAGTCATCTGGAATGGAATACACCTGTCCAGTGAACACCATACAGGAGTCAACAAAGGCACTATTCCAAATACTACTCAAAACATAAAGCTGTATTTGTGTGACGCCGTCCCACGAAATAGTGGGACTCGACTGGTCAGATCGGATGTCCCATGCGGGAAGGTAAGTTATAGAATTGCTGAATACTGCTCTGTTGAATAGCGACCTCTGAGCCATGGTGAGACGATGCCGATCTTGAGACCACTAGCGTCAACCGTTAACAAACCGACTCAAATTTTGACCTCCTCGGTCAACACCGCTATTCAACACCCATGAAAGCCTGCTAGCGCAACAAACCACGTCTGCAATACTATATTTTTCGTCAAGATCGACCCGATCGTGTCCATGGAGAGAAATCGCAAGCAGTCACGGTGATAGCTCAGGAATCGTCCGGCAGGCGGTCAAAACGTGAATGCTATAGCTGTAGCTGACGGCCGCTGCGACCGGCCGATGAGGGCCGCCGGCTCGGCGGCCCTCAGTAACTCACCTCTTGTGGATCAGATTCCTCCATGCGGTCGAGCATCTGGAAGATCGATACGAGCTGCTGCGCTGATGGGTGGTATGTGCGTAAATGGAGCAACACCTATTCGGGCTCGCCGCCCGGATGCCGCTAGCATCCGGGCGGCCTCCCATGATGGTGCTTCCTTGGCACGTAGGCCAATCAGAGCCACGCGTTCTGAGACGCTGTTGAATCATCGGCCTTTGACCACCCCAGTACCTATTTACGCACCCTGGGGACTTAGCAGGCTGTCATCCCATCAGAGCAGAAAAAAGTACTGCTGAGAAGATTGAACCCGCAATAAAACAAGCGCTGGATAGAGAATCAGTTGTTTTGGAACTCGAAACTGAGGCCGCTACGGGTGAACGACAGCGCTTCGTTCGGGCTGTTCTTTCGCCGTTGTGGGACGACGATGGAGCGGTTACCGGTGTAGTGGGGTCGGTTCATGATCTTACCGAGGTTAGACAACGTGAGCAGCAACTTCAGGTTCCTGACCGGGTGCTCCGTCTTGACATCCTCCTCCGCGTAAACGCGGAGGAATCCCGAGCGGTGGGAGTTTCAGGTTTACAGTCCAGTCAGTGGACTACCAGCCCTTTCGGGCACGGGTAGTCCCACAGTGTCGGACTGGTGGACTGCTGGCCATGCCAACTGGCCGTTACCCCTATCCTCAACCGTGTACGGCGTCCCAGTGTTGTTTTTGCCACGGGGACGCCGGCAAGCGTCAACGGACTTGGGGGTATCGTCTGGTTTGCTTTGAGCCGTCGGCACAGACACACCCTTCGAGGATATGGCGTTCACCGACTGGCCTTTCAGATACTGCCTCGTTACGCGGCCGGACAGGCCGCCTCCGAAGGACGGTTCGGAATCCGCTCCGTTCCGACCGATTCTTAGCTCTCCATAGAGCGGCCTGTCAGTTAAATCTCTGTCTGTGAAACTCGGTACAGACGTTCGGCTAGTGGATTGCTTCCCACTATGTCGGCTTCATCACCCGCCTGAAGGCGTGTGTATTCACCTTCTAGCCTCTATAACATAAAGAATACGATGAGCGTTGTGAAGTGGAGTACAGAGCTGATTGAACAACAGACAACTGGCCCCGATGTTGTGAACACCGCTGAAACAGTCTCGGAGCACAGTCAGAAGTTGATTGATATGGCTGGGATAGAACGACGAACATCATCGTTTGCGAATAGTTTCAGCAATGCGCGTTAGAGACCGCTCAAAACTGCTGTGTTGAATAGATGCTGAGTCACGGTTACAGCGGCTCACACAGTGGTTCTATGTTGGTGATGGCGAACATCAAGACGATTTCACGGAACTGCCGATACCAGCCCAGCGCTCGCACGGCATCGCCGAGCGAGCGCTTCGTTGTCGAGTAGGATGTTTCAGCCATCCACCGCTGAGAGTAGCCATTTGCTCGGTTGAGCGCGTTGTTCGCGGCTGCTTTCGCTGAGGAGCCGCGGTAATGAACAAGGTACTCAACGTCATATGCGGCGATTTCGTACTCGGTATGCCAGTCTTGGAAGCCGTTGTCGGCGGCGACGGACTGCAGGTCGTCCGCGTTTCGGCGGACGACCTGCGGTCCAGTCTTCGTATCATGCTTCCACCGAGCTGCGATGTGAACATCAAGCACAGCAAGCGATTCCACATCAGTCAATGTCGTCACTTTTAGCGTCTGTATCGTCCGTCCTGCCCGCTGACGAAAGTACGATGACGCACGTCGGCGGTCGAAGAACGTGCTGTCGAGCGCAGCGTGGCCAGACTGCGGGTGCTGCTGCGCGGAAACGCGCAGCAGCGCCCGCCATACCCACATTTTCAGCCGATCAAACGATTTGTAGATCGTGCTGTAGTCTGGGAGATCGTCTGGATCTAAGCCGAGTGCGTCACAAATCTCGGCCATGTATTTCAGCCGATTCGGCGTTTCTCGGTAGCTGTGGCCGTCTTCGAGCCGAAGGCAGTGTAGCACAACGTGTTTCCAGCGGGCGAACCCGCCGCTGGCGGGCTCGCCCGCGTGCTTTCCCAACGCTTGTTTGACTAGGCGACGACACTGCTCAACGAAGTCGAGGAGATCGACTTCCATGGACAGAATCGATTTCCTCGGCTTCGTCCTTCTGCTCCGTGATAACAGCTGATTAGATCGCTATTCAACACAGCACTCAAAACTGGCTCGAAGCCTTCGCCGTCTACCACAATCCACGTCAAACTTAACGCGAGGCCTCAACCCTGAACCGCGTGTGCGTGTAGGATTCAGGCTCTATTAAAAACTTCAACCGATGAGATATTCTCAATGATGTCTAGAGATACCGCTCCAACTGAGAGCGCGACTCACGGAGGTAGTCGAGTGACTGCGTCCCGACTTCCAGCGAGAGCGTCCCGTGCCAGTCGGTGGGGAACGCCTCGAAGATAGGCCCGAAGTCGAGGTTCCCGGCACCGAACGGGAGGTGTTCGTCCGCCGGCCGACGGGTGTCGTTCAGGTGAACGTGCGAGATGCGGTCGGCGTGGTCAGCGACGAACGCGGCTGTCTCCGTCGGGTCGTGACCGGTTACCCGAGCGTGGCCCGTATCGAGCGTCAGCGAGGTGTCCGTCGCGGCGAGCAATCCGTCGATGTGTTCGATAGTGTACGGGCTTCCGAATATGTTCTCGGCACAGATTTCGACGTGACGTGAGTTACCGTACGCGTTCAGTTTGCTGACTGATTCGTTGATGTACTCGCGGAGCTCCGCGTCGTCCCACGCGACTGACCATGCGGAGGACTCTGGGTGGAGAACGGCCTTTTCTGCCCCCAGTTCGGCCGCGGCATCGATACAGGCCGACTGCGTTTCGACGGCACCGCTGCGGACGGACTCGTAAGGCGATCCGATGTCTGTCGGGAACGGAAGGTGAACGAGTAGGCCGAGGCCGTGATCGTCCAGTATCTGCCGAATCGTCCCGCGATTCGACGTGAGACGCTCGCGGCTGTGAGGCCCGTCCATGAGTATCTCGACGTAGTCGAACTCGCTGTTCCCGGCGAAGCGCAACTGCGGTTCCAGTTCCGATGCGACTGCGGTGACGAAACCGATTCGCGGATTCATATTGATTTGGGTAGCGGACCGTGAATTACTTCGTGGGAAGGCTCGCGAGCTCGGCGAGGCTATCGAGGCGATACGTCGGCCGGATATCGAGACGATACCCGCGGCGATGCGGTCGGTTCACGAACGCGGCGTCGACGCCAGCCGCGCGAGCCGCCGCCACGTCGACACGGCTGTCACCGACGTACAACGCCGATTCGACGCCCAACTCGTCGAGCGCCGCCTCAAGATACGACGGGTCCGGCTTGCGACGTTCCAGTCCGCGAAGCGACGGCTCTCGACCGTAGTACGCTTCGAACATCGCCTCCAGACCGAACTCCGCGACGATGTGTTCGATTGTCGCGTGCTGGTTGTTGCTCACGATCGCCGTCGGGACCGCGAGATCGGCGAGCGTCTCGACATCGTCGTAGAGCGGCTTCTCACCGTCTCGGATCGCCGCCAACTGGCGGGCTGTGCGTTCCGTCTCGTGACGACGCCAGAACGCGTCAGCGTCAACTTCGTACCGCTTGGCAAGCCTGCGCACCGTTTCCACCGAGAGATCGTCGACGAGCGACCGGACGTCGCTCGGTGTCGGGTCGACATCGAACGCCGCGAACGCCCGCTGCGACGCTTCCGTCAGGACCGACTCGTCCGTCGGATAGGTGAGGACGCCGTCGTTGTCGAAGACGATCGCGTTGTACTGCGTTTCGACCCGACTCATGTCGTGTTCCACTGGGCCTCGTGCGCGGGCTGGTCGGTCGACTCCGAGGCGACGTTCTCGGCGGAGTGATAGAACGCGCCCCCGGCCTCGGGGTCAAACAAGTGGAGCCGTTCGGGATCGGCGGTCAACGACAGCACGTCACCGACTTCGACCGCCGACCGCGGCGGAAGGCTCACTTCCATCTCGGTGTCACCGACTGTGCCCCGGGTCAACAGCGAATCACCGAGCGGTTCGGTGACGGTGACATCCATGCTGAGCGGGCCGTTCATCTCTTGTGACAGGTCCTCGGGCCGGACCCCCAGAACCACACGGTCTCCCGCGTGAGATGTCACAGAGTCGGAGACCGGACTCGGCAACGGAACGCTGTTCTCGCCCCACGTCACGTGGACGGAATCTCCACGCCGTTCGAGCACTCCCTCGACGGTGTTCATACCCGGACTACCGATGAACTCGGCGACAAACCGAGTCGCCGGCGCATCGTACAGCCGCTGTGGCGGTGCGACCTGCTGAATCTCGCCGTCGTACATGACCGCGACCCGATCGCCGAGTGTCATCGCTTCGACCTGGTCGTGTGTGACGTACAGCGTCGTCGTGCGAAGCTGCTCGTGGAGTTCGGCGAGTTCAGCACGCATCTGGACGCGGAGTTTCGCGTCGAGGTTGCTGAGCGGCTCGTCCATTAGGAACACCTCCGGATCGCGAACGAGCGCCCGCCCGATGGCCACGCGCTGTTGTTCGCCCCCGGAAAGCGCTGACGGAGTCCTGTCAAGGAGGTCTTCGATGTCGAGGATCTCGGCCGCGTCTGCGACCCGCTCTGCCACCTCGTCGTCGGTGAAATCGGTGGCCGTTCCGAGACCGAACGTCATGTTCTCTCGAGCGGTCATATGCGGGTACAGCGCGTAGTTCTGGAACACCATTGCGACGTCGCGCGCGGCGGGCGATACGGTCGTCGCGACCTCGTCGGCGATCTCGATGGAACCTTTCGTCGGAGACTCGAGGCCCGCGAGCAGTCGGAGCGTAGTCGACTTCCCGCACCCCGACGGACCGACCAAGACGAGGAACTCGCCGTCTTTGACGTTGAGGTCGACACCGCCAACGGCGGTGACATCTTCGAAGCGCTTCACCAGGTCTGTCGTTGTGATTCCGGTCATTCTGATAGTCCGAAGGTTTCCAGCAGCGGGCCTCGGAAGACGATGAGCGCCAGCAGCGGCGGCAACAGCGTCAACACGGCGCCCGCCATGATGAGCCCCCAGTCAGTCTGGCCGGCGTTGCCAACCGACTGGAGGTATTTCATGCCGACCTGTACGACCTGTTTGCTCTGATCAGAGACGACGATCAGCGGCCACAGGTACTGGTTCCACGCGTAGATGAATGTGATCACGCTGAGACCGCTTATCATCCCCCGAGACATCGGGATCAGCACTTTCCAGAGGAAGCGGAGCGGACCGACGCCGTCGACTTTGGCCGACTCGACGAGCGAATCGGGGATCGACATGAAGTGCTGGCGGAGGAGGAACACAGCGGTCGCGCTCGCGACGTACGGGCCGGTAAGCGCCAACAGCGTGTTCGTCCACCCCAGTGCGGCCATCATCTCGTATAGGGGGACGATTCGTACCGGGACGGGGAACATCAGCGTGAACAGGATCAGAAAGAAGATCGCGTTCTTGAACCGGAAGTCGTAGAAAACGAGCGCGACCGCGGCGAGGAGGCTCACGGCGATCTTCGCGACGGTGACAACGATAGACATCACTAAGGAGTTGAACATGTACGATGCCATTCCGTACCTGGTGAACACCTCGGCGTAGTTTGCCAGCCCGTCGGTGCCAACACTGATGTCGGTGATATCGTACACTTCGGGAACGGTCTGGGTACTCATTACGAACGCGAGCAGGAGCGGCGAGGCCATCACTAAGACGGAAGTGATGAGGCCGAGATGGACGCGCCACTGCGCCGGGAGTACCTGTGTGTCGGCTATCGCCGACAGCGGTCCGCGCTCTCGAACGTCAGTCGCGATGTCGTTAGTGTCGAGTGACATTAGTAGTGTGCGTAGCGGTCTGAGACGCGCAGTTGGACGAACGTGAGTCCCGCCACGAGCACGAACAGGATCACGGACTGCGCGGATGCGAGACCGAGGTTGTTGAACTGGAAGGCGTCACGGTACAACTGATATATCATCAGGTTGGTGGCGTTCGTCGGTCCCCCCTGCGTCATTAGGTCGATCAGGGCGAAGCTGCCGAAAAACGCGTAGATCGTGTTGATCACGACCAAGAACACCAACGTGGGCGACATGAGCGGAAGGTACACGCGCACCAGTCGACGCCACGTTTCGATTCCGTCGAGCCGACACGCCTCGTTGAGCGACTCAGGCACGTTGTTCAATGCGGCGAGCATGAATATCACGTTGTACCCGACCTGTTTCCAGATCGCCGCCACCGTGACGACGGCGAACCCCTGCCACCCGACGGTGAACCAGTCGAGTTCGATGCCGAACCATGCCTCAAGGTAGTGCGTGTAGATACCAACGCTCGGGTGCGCGAGGAACAGCAGGACCGTTCCTGCGACGGCTGTCGGTAGTGCGTACGGCCAAATCGCGGCGATCAGGTACGCGGCCTTTCCGTCGCTGACCTCGTACAACAGGAACGCGACCAGGAGGCCGACAGCGAGCGATCCGATAACGACGATCACCGCGAACGCCATTGTTAGTCCGACGCTCGTGAGGTACACCTGCGACCCCAACAGGTCGGTGAAGTTCGTCAGTCCGACGAACCGGGTGTTCTGACCGAACAGAAACGTCTGGAAGAAGCTGAACCGGAGCGTCTGTAGCGACGGGTAGTACAGGAACGCGATGATCGCCGCCAGTGTCGGTAGTAGCAGGAGGTACGCCCCCAGCGAACTATCGTACGTGTTCTCGTGTACGCCCATTTCAGTTGCCTTTGCTCTGGATGTAGCTCTGGAGAACGTCGTCGGCCTCCGTCTTCATCTCCTCGAGTTTCGACTCGACGGTGACGTCAGAGTTGATCATGCTGACGTAGCCGTCCTGAATTATCGTTCGGACTTCCGAGGCGGGTCCGGCTTGCCAGCCCTGTGTCGCGACGGTCTGTTCCGTCTCCTGAAGCTGGTCGAACGCGGTCTGGAAGTTGGGGTTCTCGTCGAACCAGCCGTCTTCTTCGAGGTACTCGACGGCGCTGTCACTGATCGGGAAGTAGCCGGTGTTCTGGTGCCAGAACGCCTGCTGCTCTGGCTCGGCCAGCCAGAGGAGGAAGTCGGTGAGTCCCTGCCGTTTTTCTTCGGACAGACCGCGGGTCATCCACAGCGATGCGCCCCCGATTACGACGCCGGTGCGTGTGTCGCCGACCGTCGGGTAGTACCCCGTCCCGAGTTCGAATCCGTTCTCTTCGGCTCCCGCCGTCGCCGAAGCAACGCCGGCCGTGGACGAGATCCACATCGCCGTCTGTCCGTTGAGGAACGCCTGTTGTGCCGCGCCCCAGTTGCCGACGCCGGCATGGTTGTACAGGCCGTCGGCATGCATGTCGGCCCACCAGCCAAACACCCGGTCAGCCGTGTCGGTATCCAGGTTGATTTCAGTCGGGTCCCCCGCACGACCGTTCTCTTCGTTCACAAGCGGGACGTTCGCTTCCGCGAACCACTGCTCAGGGAACCATGAGACGTTAGCGAAGGTGATTCCCTGCTCCGCGATCCCCTGATCGACGATCGTCTCGCTCACCTCACGGATCTCGGCTAACGTCGATGGCGGCGATTCGGGATTGAGCCCGGCCTCCTCGAACATGTCCTTGTTGTAGTAGAAGATCGGGTTCGAGGAGTTGAACGGCATCGAATACACAGTGTCGTCGAACGAGTAGTAGTCGATGACTGGGTCCTGAAAGTCTGACCAGTCGATCCGGTCGCTCGGAAGCGCCTCCTCCATCGGGACGAACGCACCGCTGTCGATCGCGAGGCGACTCCCGAGGTCGACGATCTGTGCCAGCTCCGGCGCTTCGCCTGCGCCGATCGCTGAGGTGACCGCGTTCAGCGTCTCGTCATAGCTTCCCTTGTAGCTTGTTTCGACCGTCACACCGGAGGACTGCTCATTGAAATCGGCCGCGAGCGCGTCGACCGTGTCGCCGAGGTTTCCCCCCATCGCGTGCCACCAAGTGATAGTCGTCTCACCGCTGCTTTCGGAGCTCGCACTATTCGTGGAACTGGACGAGCCGTCCGAGCCATCAGCGCCGTCTGAACCCCCTGATGTTGCTCCTAGACATCCAGCGGAAGCAAGGCCGACTGTGGCCGCACCGGTTGTTTGAAGAAATCTACGCCGACCACTGTGTGAGCCGTTCGAATTGACCACACATCGAGGTATATTAGTTTCATATTAAGATTTTATAATATTTGAAATGATTAGTAGTGAATGGTAAGCACTGCTACAATTACTTCGGCCTCAATACGTACCTGTACATACCGATCCAGAGAGTTCTGGGGTATTTTGAGAAATGTCGCTGAGACGACCTCATCGACACCGCCGCACACTAACTCGTCGTGGCCACGAAGACTTAATCGACGAGAATCGACGGCGGACGAACAAGAGTCGATCGAAGGACGCCGCTAACAGAAGTGGGGCCGCGTCGGCGCGCTCACACCTGGTCTCCGTCGACCGGCCGCTCGCGTCGTGCTCAGGACTGCGTGTCTCCGGCAGACGTCTCACCGGAAGCGGGGAGCAGACCGGAGTAGTCGGCGGCGATGCCGTCGACGCCGGCGGCGGCAAGCCGACTGGCCTGATACCACGTATCGACTGTCCACACGTTCACCTCACGTCCGTCCGCGTGCGCCTCGGCGACGAGGTCCACGCCGGCGGTGACCGCCGGATCGTGGAACGGAGTTCCGAATATTACCTTCATCGGAGCGTGGATCGCTGCGGCGTCGTGTGCCCGAGCGATAGCGAGTCCGTCGCCAACCGACTCGTAGACGATAGGAGCGACCGGATACGATGACGTGTCGCGCGTCGCGGCCAGCGCACCCTCACAGAATGACGAACAAAGAAACTCGTTGTCGTGAGCGTCGAGTATGTCGACAACTCGGTCTACGAATGGCTGCCAAGCAACTCTGCGGTCAGCAAGCGCGTCCGGAGAGAGTTTCTCGTCGAACCGCAGGTCGTACCGGCCGGGGTTTTTCAATTCTACGTTGACTCCGACCTCGGGAGGGACGGCTTCGAGGAGCGTTGACAGGCGCGGTACCGTGTCGCCGCTCCGGAGTACCTCCGCACCAGTGACGGTCATCGTCTCGGTTTCCCAGACGACGCCCGTCTCGTCCGTGAGTCCGCGCTCACCGCCGTTGCGTCCTGCTAAGTTGTTGTCGTGAAACACGACCACGTCGTCGTCGGCTGTCGGAACGACGTCGATCTCGATAACATCGGCTTGGCGGGTCGTCGTTCCCTCGTCATCCGTCGATCTGCTCTCGCTTGCCGCCGCTTGAGCAGCGGTGACGGTGTTTTCTGGGTTCTCTCCCGCGAAGCCACGGTGCGCGATGAGCGTGAGTTCACCGGGTGGAGTGGCGTCTGCCGGACCGGCCCCGCTGTCCCGACGTTGCGTGGCTGTTGCGTCACTCGTCTCGTTAGTGCCCTCGGGTTCCACCCCACCGTCGGTGTACACGGCCCCGAGCGCACCCGCTGTTGTGATACCAACGGTGCTCTTGAGCACCCGACGGCGGTGCGTCGGTTGTCGCGTCTCGACTGCGAACAGTTCTGGAAGATGGCGAGCCATATGGGGATGTCTCGCGAATCGGATATAGCGGCTGGTATGTCGTATCATGAGGCGTCTATATCATTGTGTACGTGTCGATAGGGCTCGTCGGCGACCAGCGGTACCGGCTAGGCGACTCTCGCACCACCGAGGATCAGCCGGCTCCCGACGATCGCGAAGAGGGCGTGAACGACCTCGCGCTGGAGTCGTTCGCTCACGCGTTCGCCGAGGCGCATGCCGACGGTGAGGCTGGAAACCACGAGGATCGGTGCGGCGGTCGACGTCGGGGCGAAGCCGATGTCCAGGAGGGTCCGAGCGCGCCCGCGACCGCGGTCACGAGCACGACGGTCTCCACCGGTCCGGCTGCGGGCCCGTGAAGCATACATTCGACGCGAGTGGAAGTAGAATACTGAAACACACCACATCACACTACCACTCAAATTTGGGAATTATCTTGAAACTCAACGAGAAGTAAACAGGTGTCCCCAAGCCTAACCGTTCAGGAAACGGGGTTTTCTGAACAGTAAAATCAAATCTACAAGCCTCTTCCCGAACTCAGTGAAACACTACTATTCGCAAATTGATAGAATATTCCGTGATGAATACAGGGCGCAAGTCTCGCGCTGGCTCTCGTCAGGACAGCGGCCCAGTCAATCGGTCAATATAATTTGTATATCCTGTACCGGAACGCTTCACATTATTAGCAGGCGAGAATGTATGATGCCTCATGATCGTTGGAATCGCCGCAGCAATATCTATCGGGAACGCAGTGGGTATCTCGGCTATCAGTGCGACGGTCGCTCACCGTTACAACGAACCAGGGGCTGCGTGGTTCACAGGATACACTGCGCTGATCGGGGTCGGTCTCGGACTCATCAGTGTCGGCATCCTCACCGATCTTATCTCAGTGACCGACTTTGGGGGTGCGGTCGGGCGGTGGCTGGCAGTTGTCTGGATCCTCCCCGCCGCTTTGTGGGCTATGTTTGCACTTCGGTACACGGGACGGTTCGTCTCGCTTTCGCTCAAGACGGGTGCGCTGATTGCGTTTCCGCTTTTGGTGCTTACTCTACAGGGTCTACTAACCGGAGTATCACTAGTGCCAACGCAGGTTCTCGGACTCCTTGGAATTACTACCCGTTATTACGCAGTGACGCTGGCTGTAGCCGGGATCGTGCTGGTGGTGCGAGCGACACGTCGGTATGACCACCTAACAGCATGGCAAGGAATTGCCTTTGCTGTGGCACCAGCGGCGATGTGGCTGTTCTGGAGCAATATTCCGTATATTGCTCAACTCGGTCAAGCAGCGGGAGGGGCCGCCTATGTGCTTGGCTCTCTCGGCGCGGTGGGTGGGCTTGGACTCGCGGTGTTTCGGTTCGACGCGTTCAAAAAATCCCCTGCCGTCGGCGTCGTCGGCGAACGGGATGTCGTAGACGAGACAGACGACTTGGTGCTAATAGCGGATGACGAGCACCGCGTGGTGCGAGCAAACGAGAGTGCGCGCACTGCGTCGGGGGACTCCGACCCGTCTACCGGCACCGTTACCGTCGAAGATACCGTCGGAACGAGTGTGGACGGGCTGCGAGCAACCGAGACGCTCGAACTCAATGTTGAGGGTACGTCAGCGAAGTTTGACCCGCAGGTGTCGACGGTACTCGACCAGCATGACCAGCAGTTGGGTACCGTGATCAGCCTCCGAGAAGTGACCGAACGAGAACTTCGCAAAGAACGACTCGCGGTGCTTAACAGGGTTCTGCGGCACAACCTACGTAATCAAATCGATGTCGTCAACGCTCATCTCGAGGCCATCGATAACGACCACGCGGACGCCGCAACTGAGGCGACCGATCGCATCACACACATGAGTAACCGCGCGCGGACGATTGACCGACTTCTCTCAGAGACGCACGAAAACGTCGCCGTCGATGTCGCCGAGCTGCTCCGCGGCACTGTGGCCGCCTACGACTCCTTGGTCGCTGTCGAAGCACCCGACTCGTTGATGATCTCGACAGACGGTGCCGCCCTCGAAGCGGCTATAGAAAGCGCCGTCGACAATGCGGTCACACACGCTACGAACGTGACAACGTCTCTCCGGCAGACGCCTGACGGATGCGAAATCCAGGTCACCGATGATGGCCCGGGGATTCCCGAGTCGGAACTATCTGCGCTCGAAACCAGCACTGAGACAGCACTACAACACGGCACGGGTCTGGGATTGTGGCAACTTACCTGGGCCGTCCGCACTCTTGACGGTACCGTCTCTTTCGACACATCAAACGGCACCACCGTCACAATTACGGTCTTTGACGCATCTTCAACTGGTGAGTCAGAGACTACTATTTAACAGGCACGCATAGAGAGCAGTTGGCCCAATCAGCGCACCCCGGGGTCTCTTGTAACAAGCTTGGCCCCATCCTCAGACAAACTTGCCCGAAAATATGTACAGTTGATAGTCGACCGACGCGGACATCTCAGTGTGAGGTTGACGCTAGGTGGGTGCTGACTTCACGCACTATATTCAGCAGTCAGTAGCAGCCTATATCACATATCGAATAGTTATTTCGCCAGGTTGGGCAAGAGCCATTTACAAATTGGCGGCTCTGTTGAAATCATATTCTTCAGATATAATATTATATGAAACAAATGGTCGATGAGAGCTGCGTACTGATCGCTTCAACGCATCGCGTCTAACGTCGTGGCCACTGCGATCGGTGTTAGAATTGTCAAAAACAACCACTGATGCTGATTCGTCCACTGTCGGACTCTTGTGGAGCGACGGCGTAAGAGGGCAATCGTACTGAACGAGAGAAGCCCAAGCACGCTGACTAGGTTCCCAGTAAGTCCCATCCAGAGCGCAACAGGGAGCGGAAGAACAGTCATAACGAGATCTGCTGTTCTTTCGAAATCCATACTCTCAACTTTTAACATTCAAAAATATATCTACTGGTCTTGGAGAACAAATCACTCCATTGATATCCTCTGCTGTGCGACCCGTGAATTGCCTGTACTGACCGCGACTGGGTCAAAATATATCACTCGCTGAATATTTCAGCAGAGCCGAATTGGCCCACCATTAGGCGTATAAATCAGTACAAAGAACGCGACTGAACTGTCGGCTCGAAAACCTGATCCGCACCCGGGTCGGACTCGACGGTCCCCGGGACGAACGAGATCTTCTCGCGCTCGCGTTCCGCAGCTGCCGGGCTCATCATTCCGAGATAGTGGCTTCTGAACGTCTCCCAGTCTTCCCAGCCGCCCCAACTCATCACGACGGCAGGAAGAGCACCACAGTTCCACAGCAGATGAACACCCCAGGTCCGACGGAGATCGTGAACGTCGAGGAGAGTCCACCCCTCGTCGCCAGTCGCCGCGTACCGGCGTTCGCCGGCGCGCTTCACCCAGCGATAGATTGAGTTCGGCTCGACGTCGACGATCGGCTCATCGGGGTCGCGTTCGTATGAGAGCGTCCGGACGGAACTGGCGAGTTCGTTTGGAATCGGCGTCTCGCGGTACTGCCCGCGCTTCGGGTAGTCGTTCCACACGCGGAGGGAGCCGTCGGGGCGTACGTGAAGTCGTTGCCAGTGACGCTGGCGATCTCCTCGCGACGGAGTCCGGCCTGAACGCCGAGCCGAAACGCGATCTCCTGCTCTGGGGACTTCGCCTCGTCGATGAACGCTGCGACCTCGTCGTTCTCGTCGCTCTGGCTGAGCCAGACCCGCTTCCCGTCTCGTTTGGGATAGTCGTCAAGTCGCATAGTAGGCTTTGCGAGGTGACACACCGGATCATCCTACAGCTAAAGCCGCAGTATATTTCTCGGAATTGATAATATGATTTAATAAAGCTAAACAGTCGAGAATATTTTATGAGGAGTCCGTAGGGGTTGGGAGGTGGATCTGGATGGTTGTCCCTGATTCAGATCCGGACACTTCGATGTCCGCCCCTACCGTGACGACGATCCAATACGCGAGATAGAGACCGAGTCCTTGGCCATGGACTAATGGTTGCTCTTTTCCTTTAACCAGAACTTCTTCTTCTTCTTTCGGGATTCCAGGCCCCTCGTCCGCGATGGTCAGCACAACTGAGTCATTACGCTTGATTACAGTTATCTTGACGACCGGGTCCGAGCCGGTGTGCTCCGCAACGTTTTCGAGCAACTCCCACATGGCCGTCCCGATCCGTGGTAAAGTTTCGGCGACCGCAGTGTCTGGTAGCTCGGTTGTCACTCTCACTTCCGGGTGCCGCTGTTCGAGTCTTTCGATCGTATCGCTGACGGTCGGAATAATATCGACTGCTTGAAGTTCCGGCGAGACCTCCCGGTTCTCTTCGATCTGTCGCGCTGACTCAGCAATGTCCAACAGGCGTTCACCAGCCTGAACGATCGTCTCAGCGCTCGATTTAGCACCTCCGTCAAGCTCGTTTGCGAGCAGTTCGGCACGGCCATTAATCACCGTCAGTTCGTTCCGAACATTATGTCGTAACACGCGATTTAATACGCTGATCAGGCCCTCGCGCTTTCGTCGCTGGCTCGCGTCTTGAACCATCACTTGGACTTCTGTGACGTCGTCGGCCGTCCGCTTGTCGCGGCTCACAGAAGGGTCGTAAATTGGAACGAGCCGCATGTCGATGTAAGTGGTGCGACCCGACTGTGTCACGATAGGGTGGTCGCGTATCTGAGCCGTCTGGCCATTTGTGACCTCGTCGAGACGCTCCACTGCTGTTGTGAGGCTCTCGTCATCTGCGGCAAGTACTGATATGTGCTCGCCAGTCAACTCCTCAGGCTCGTATCCCACGAATGATTCGGCCGACTCGGACACGTAATTGAATCGCATCTCGATGTCGATTCGGAACACGAACGAGAAGCTCGCAGCCAGAATGGCCCGGTAGAGCTCGTTGCGTTGGTCGAGTTCGCGTTCTCGCTTTAGCAGTTGCTGACGCTGCCGCTCGCGTTCTGAAATGTCATTGAGAGTCAAAACATCTGTCTCTGGTCCCCCGACACCCATTGATTGTGACGACACGAGGTAGTGGCTCGGCTGAGTGCCGTTATTCTGCGTGACGACGTTTTTTGTCCCGTTCTGGGCCGCACGGAGTTCCGGAAACACATCTTCGAGGCTCTCGCCGACTGATCCACCAAGATCCGGAAACGAGTCTACCATCGCGGCTGAGTAGTCTTTGATCCGACCATCGTCGTCGACGATCACGGTCAAGTTGCCGGCTTGGGAGGCCGCGCCGACTGCTAGGAGCCGATCGCCGAACAGGAACACTGCTCCGACCGCGAACCCTGCTACCCCAACCGGCGCGTAAATGAACTCAATCAACGTCGGTGTCGTAATAGCGATGAGATCAAAGATAACAGGTAAGCCGAGGAGGCCGGTCATGCCAGCCAGCAGCCGTGAGTCATACTCCGACTTCACATATACTTCGAATACCATGAACAGGCCGACGGCTGCGAGCACATACGAGAACCCAGTTGCTATCCAGTGGACTATACCGTGGTTGATCGCCAAATAGCGAAAAGGCGTGGTAGCTTCACTGATTGTAAAATAGAGGCCGTGTAACGGATTGGTAACCTTCACGGTTCCTACGGTGAGAAACACGCCGGTACTGAGGAGACGTATACTTGAGTTCTGATGTAGTTGCCGGCCGCTATAAGCGGATGCGAAGTACAACCACGCCCAAACGGTCCCGAATCCGAACACGAGTCCAATAATATACGTGGGCTCCTTGAGTGGATCCGGCACAAGAAAGTATCCCGTTTTGAATATTCCCCAGATTCCCGTCGCTACGAGCATTCCGACCAAGCCACGACGGATGTCGGCGTCGGAGATCATCCTCGCACGCGGAATAGCCGCAAAACAGATGATGCCACTAATAAAAAATAGACTAATATATGCGATACCCGCTGGTGTCGTCAACACTCCAGCCATCACGCGGTGAATACCCTACGCTTGTGACTTTCTGATATTGGGACACCCATCAATATATGTTTGTTTGATGGTGTATATATAATAAGCTACGGCCGAATTATCTTATCTGATATCGGACTGATATCTAGTAAATTATTGAAATGTCTTCTCGGAGCCCTTCTGGGAAGCACAGTATCTCGAGTTCGGATCCCGAACTGGTCTCATCAGTCTACGGCGAGTCCGACCCCAGATTCGAGGCTGTCGAGCAGCATCACCTTCGGACACCTCTCCTCACAGTAGTAAAGAGACGCTCCGAGAAGAGATTAGCGACGACGCCGCTGACGAACTGAACGAAGTCCTCACACACGCTGAAGAGATTTCCAACAGCAACGAATACCAAGTATCGTCGAGATCATGCCCATCCTCGCAGCCCGTAACAAGGTCCTCCTCCACGACATCTCAAATGGGGAGAGGATACGGATATCGCTTCGAAAGCGACCTTCTAACGGGCCAAATCAGCACTCGAAGATGCTGGCCGCATCGAGACTGAAAAAGTCCCAATAAATATCGGTTGCCCCCGACTTCGCCTTATCGCAACCGAAAGCTCGCGACAGCAGACCTGAAAACACTCTCCACCGGGATCCAGTCTCTGCTGTAGCATCCGCCTCACGATAGCCCGACTATGGAGACGAAAATACGGTGCTCCTCCGACTCAAGCGTGAGATGAAGCAGTCAAAATCACTGCCTAGAGGGTTTGAAACGTATTCTATGACACGCAGTCACCAAATCAGTAGTACTTCAAAACTCGAATGCGAAAATTGCGATATGTACGATCTCACTGGCTTTCAGCGCGATCTGCTGTACGTCGTTGCCGGACGTGATGGCCCCCACGGACTTGCGATCAAAGACGAGCTCGAGGACTACTACGAAAAGGAAATCCATCATGGGCGGCTCTATCCCAACCTCGACACGCTCGTTGAGAAGGGACTCATCGAAAAAAGCCAGCGGGACCGACGGACCAACGAGTACAGCACTACTCGCCGGGGCACGAGAGAGATCGAAGCTCGGACTGAATGGGAAGCCGGATATATTGACCACAACGGGTAATCGAACCGCTGCGTTCGAGGACTGTTTGACTCTAGTATTTCGCGTTCCTCAAAAGCCGAACCACACCTCGAACTCGACCAAAACATCCGACAGAGGAGTAACAACTATTTGTCAATAAGAAGAAAATTTGATTATGATTGAGATCTAATTATGAACTATGAGTAAGTCAGAACAACCAAATGACTCTGAAAAAGAGATTGTCGCCGTCACTAAGCACGGCCAGGCGACCATCCCAAAACGGTTCCGCGAAAAGCTCGGGATCGAAGCGCCTGGGAAGGTGTTGTTCCGGGAAACCGAAGATGGAGAGGTGATCGTTGAACAGGTCCGCTCACCGAGCGAGATGCGCGGCTTTGCCGCCCGTAGCGAAGCGAGTACAGACAAGCCTGCGTCCGAGATTCTCGAAGAGAAACGCGACCAGGACCGGAATGAACGTGACTCGCAGTTCTCAACTGAAGAATAATGTCGGCTCCTGACCGCGTTGTCTTCGGCGCTGAGCCGCTGATAGCACACGCCGACGATGAACTAGGCAGCGAGGTTGTAGAAGAGTATCTCGACGCGGTCGCAGTCGAGGACACCGTCGGCTACGCCAGCTACGTGAATTTCGCTGAGATCCGGTACACAATCGCCCGAAAGTACGACCGCGACACAGCCGACGAGTATCTCGACTGGCTGACTAATCTCGGTATCAAAACGGTAGATGTCGCCGATACTTGGACGGACGCCTCGGAGTATACGCTCAAGTATAATCCTACGCTTGGCGACTCGTTCGCGCTGGCAACGGCTGAACATGTTGACGCGACGCTCTTCGTTGGCGGTGACGACGATTATGATGACGTCTCCGATATCCCGATCGAACGGTTCCGCGACGGTTCCGCGTAGGCCCGTTCGAAGATCTGGCTTGTCTGTGACCTATAACTGTACCACGGGAAGCCTCGGGGCTTGACCCTGAGGCGGTTCAGCGGTCCAACGATAGCGCCAAAAGATAATAACTCGTGTATACAGTTTGTATACACATGAGTACGTCAATCCGCGTCTCTGACGACACGAAGGAGATGCTAGAGAGCCTGAAACGGGATGACGAGACGTTCGACTAGCTGCTCGAACGCCTCGCTCAGACCGAGAATCCGATCAACATCGGCGCGTGGAGCCCGGAAGCCGCCGACCGCGCACGTGACGCCGTCAAGCGCTCGCGAGAGAGTTTTGAGCGGTGATCTTCCTCGATACCTCCGTCGTCATCGACATGCTCGAAGGCGTCCCGGACACCGTCAATTCGTCGAGGACCGCGGACAGCCCTACCTCACGTCCGCGCTCTGCGTCTTCGAGGTGCTCAACGGGAAAATCAGTGCTGGGACCACCGATGTCGTCGCGATCCGGCAGGATTTCGGTGGCGTTCAGTCGCTCGAACTCAACGACCAGATCGCCCTCGAAGCCACGCGGATACAAGACCAGTTGATGGATGACGGTGAGCGCATGGCTGCCCGCGATCTCCTCATCGCCGCGACAGCGCGCTCCACCGGTGCCGAACTCATCGTCGCCGATTTTGACTTCGAGACGAGACTTCTCACCGACTTGATGGACGTGACGAACCTCCGGACCCACGACTGACTGACGGCTCTTCTCCGGGCCCCTCGAGGTCGATATTTCACACGCCTTTCGCACCGGCAACAAGCAGCGCCGCAGTGGCCGGACCACCGCTCCCGAATGCGAATGCCGCAGTGAGCATCGTCGCGAGCAGGCCGCACGCCACGAGGACAGAGGCGGCGTGCTGCGGCGTCGCCGCGTTTGGGTCATGCTCCATCGCGCACTTCTCGCGCCGCGCGCGTCCCTACAGGTCGCTTCCGCCCTGTGTAGCGAAGGAAGCGGCGGCACCTGCCAGTGTCACCGCTCCTAGCGGTGGCATGTCACCGTCGAGATACAGCAGGTGCGCGAAAAGGTTACATTCGCAGATGTCGTCGAGCACATCCTTCTCGGGGGTGTCTAGGGCTCATGAGTTGGCACAAACAGGTGGTCATCGAAGACCCCTTACACATAGTGGGAATCGCTCAGTACAGATGACTCACGAATCGTTCAGTACAGAAGAGCTAGAGAACAGGTCTGGTGCTACAGAGTTTTTTTCATACAGGTAGCCGTTGAAGGGCAGATATCGTCGAATTCTGTAGTTTGCTGAATAGCCCTTGGAGCTGTACTTCGATCTATTTCCACGTATCCCAAGTCGACAAAGAAACTAGAAGCGTTTGTTGTCAACAGGTACAGCGTATCAACGCTGGCAGACTGCGCTTCCGTTTCCACAACCGCACAGAGTGCTGCTCCATATCCCTGGCCTCGCACAGCTTCTTCGACGACAACCGACCGTAGAAGACCGTCAGTCCCATACAATTCGATACCTACGACGCCTATCCGTTCGTCGCCGTCGTAGCCGATGTAGAAGCAGTCTGGCTTCGACCGTACGTCCTGAGACGGCAAGCCATTCGCTTCAAGTCTAGTTTCGACATAAGAGAGAGTGGCTTCGTCCGCTCGTTGGAGCCTGAGGGGTGCCCCAGTCATAATTCAGGAAGGTATCCGAAGCATTTGACATCCTCCGCGTAAACGCGGAGGAATCCTGAGCGTTGGAGATTTCAGGTTTACAGTTCCACCGAACTCCGACACGGTGAGAATCCGTGTGGGGTTCACGGACTGTGACGGGTGGGACTGCTGGGAGTGCCAAGCCCCCGGTACTCCTATCCTCTATCGTGTTCGGACTCCCGGAGTTGTTTTTGCCTCGGGGAGTCCGGCAGACTTCGCTGGACTTGGAGTTACTTTCTGTGGTGCGTACAGCAGTCGGGCACTGTATCGGTTCATTATAAGAACCGACCGCTCACCCAACTGGTTCCGATTACTGTCTCATTGCTTGGGGCGGACAGGCCGCCATCGTAGGACTAACGGGAGTCGCTCTGTTCCCAGTCTGATTCCTATCTATACGTGGGATTGCCTGTCACTTTAAGATGCGGATTGCCAAATCTCAGTGTGGCTATTGTAGTGTAGATTGACTCCGAGTTGTCGGATTCATCCTGCGGCTGAAGCCGCAGGTATTCTCCTTGATCTATATAATATCTTCACTCATCGTCGGGTCGTTCAATGTTGCTCAGTTTCGACCGGTAATAGTGGTTGTATCGAATTGGGTTTGCTGGGGCGAGGCGACACCGGAGTCGCGTCTTATTTCACCAAACGTGCTGGCCACAGACCTTAGCTAGCAGGTTCTGTTTGGAAATGAAAATAAGCATGAACGTGTGAAAACAAACCAACTAGCAAATGGGTGAACGCAGCTGGACATCGGTTGTTGATACCACGTTCAGAGAACTGGGAGAGTCTAGCGACTTTTTCTTTGGGCTCATACTGAATTTTGGACTCATTGTTGGAGTGGTCGTGTTTCAGTGGAACCTCGTTGAGATCGCACTGGTGTATCTCATCGAGGTAGCGATTATCCAGCTCTTCTTTTTTCCTATTGCGTTGTTTACTCCGAAACCAGTAGACGGTCGGGACGGAGACATGTGGGACACCGACCCGACCCCACGTCAGCTGATTGGCTTGTTCCCACCAGTATACTGGCGAAATATCAAATTTGTCTGGTCCAAAGTTGTCTTCAATGCCGTGATTGTCGGCGTTATAATCCGCTCTGTTGCCTCCAGATACAGTCTTGGTTCGGACCTACCCGTGTCAGTCGGCCTCGCGATTGCTGGCATCGTGCTGTTTCAGCTGAGCCGTGTTTGGCGGCACTTTGTTGCTGAGCAATCATACAAACAGAAATCACCGACAGACCCGC
This sequence comes from Halorubrum sp. CGM4_25_10-8A, assembly GCF_005435025.1. Lineage (NCBI taxonomy): Archaea > Methanobacteriati > Methanobacteriota > Halobacteria > Halobacteriales > Haloferacaceae > Halorubrum > Halorubrum sp. CGM4_25_10-8A. The sequence continues at coordinate 24,074 of NZ_SGTX01000018.1, forward strand.
TGGCGTTTGTGTACGCCCCACTCACTGAATTGTACTTGATATTTGTATACGTACTCGCCCCCGTGACGTTGGTTTTAGCCGGTATCGCATTCACAATCGATAGCGACCTCAGCTCATTGCCTACATTACTGGTATATCTGATCCCAATGGGATTTATTCGGGCGTGGATAGGAAGCTTGGATCCTCAGACAGACGATTTTGAGGTGAGTTTTAATTGAAGAGTGCGGCCTTGTGGAACTCTTCAGCAATTGACATCCTCCCCGCGCTGAAGGGCGAGGATTCCCACGGCACCGCACCGCTGGGTTGGGATATTGTGGTTTACGACGTGACCTGTTCTTGAGGTACAAACGCACCAGTTTCTTTGTCAAACAAGAACGTCGATGGCTGTGCCAACCAGCCGTTACTCCTATCACCGCCATCCGTGGCGGGACTTGGAGATACTTTCTGCCGAATGTTCTCAGCACCGTTCACGTCCGCGTTCGCCACAGTCCCGCACTCATCGCAGACATACAGTCCGCGTTCAACACGGGTTGCGTCACGCTTCCGACCACGGCACGAACACGACTTCGAGGTATCCCGCTCAGACACTTGTTCAATCGTAATACCTTCCATTTCGGCTTTGTATTCGAGAAGGTCTGTGAAACGGTCGAACGCCCACGAGTGTAGATCAAGATTCCCGTGTATGCCCCAGTCCTTTGACTCGGCGTTCTCCTCATCCTCACGGATGCCAGAGAGATCTCCCACCACGATAGTTCCAACTTCCTCGTCAACACACCGCTGGACGATACGTTTCGAGAGTGTGTGGAAGTAGTGGGTACGGCGAGCCGACTTCTTCTGGTTCAGCCCGGTGGCCTGATCGGAATTCGAGTCGTCACACAGAGCGATTCGCTTGCTGAAGTAGCAGTCGTCCTGTTTCAAGCAGTTCAGCGGGTACAGCTCGCTGTGACCGTCTTCATACGCGAGCGCGGCAAAGTTGTTAATACCGAGATCAACACCCACCGTCTTCTCACCGGGGGCTTCATCCACGTCAACCTCGACCTTACAGACGAAGTGTAGTTCCCATTCGTCGCCCGTCCACACAATCTTGGTTTGTTGGACGTTCTCCACGGCGGAGAGGTCAACGTCGGGGCGAGTTTGGTACGTACACAGGACAAAATCCGACCAGTACTCTTTCAGGTTCGATCCTTTTGAGAGTCGGACGCGGTTGTACTGGGTATCGAGTTTGAAGCCTTTCTGCTTGAACGTGACTGTGGAGCGCGGGTGTTCGTCGCCGTGTTTACGGTAGCTGGGCGGGTTCGCTCTCGTGTCTCCGTTACGTCGTTTGCCGTACCAGTCGTTGAACGCCTCAGCGAGTTCTTGAAGGACTCGCTGACTTGACTGCGAATACAGGTCATCATAGCGTTCGTGGGTTTTGAGGTACGTGGTGAGTTCGTTGTGGTTGGGAATGTGACCGATTTCATCCCAGATCCGACTACACGTCCACCGTCCGACGTTCCAGAGTTTCGAGGCGGCGAACCCGAGCGAATCAAGGTCGTCTTACACCCGAGACTGGTTCCGTATGGAAGCAGTATAGGTGCGGGTAACGACCTGTTTCGCTATACGTAACCTATGTAGACTAACTTGCTTGAAGCTATGTATTTGCTCAGCGTGGAATATCCAGCCGTGCCATCGAACGGTGGACTGTGAAGGGTAGTGTCGGATTCATCCCCGCGCTAAAACGCGAGGCTTTCTCCTCAATTCTCCGTAACCGTACCACTGCGATTACCGTCGATACAATCTACGATGTCACCATCTCTTTTTGACTCTCTCGCAGTTGGGTGAACGCTTCTGCTAGGGTCGCAAGGATGAGTAGCGAAAACGGGAGTCCGACAACACCAGACAGCAGGATTCCTATTCCTTCCCCGGCAATGGCACCGACCACTAACGATGTCATGGCTGTTAACACACCTGAGATGAGCCCAATCCCAGCGACAACTACTAATAATAATCCGAACAGCCGCAGCCAATGACCGCGTGTTAGCTGCCAGCTATTCCGAAACCCGGCGATGAAGTTCTTGTCCTCTACCGCGACGTACACGAGCGTAAAGATGAACGCGACGTATGCGATGATTCCAGGAATAACAAAGAGCACTGACCCGACGAGCATGAGAACCGCGTATATGAGCCCCCCAACGAGCGAGTTCAGGAGGACCGGCACAATGTTTCGCGTGTAGTACTCTGACGGAATTTCCTGTGTATGACCGCCGACAAACGTTCGAATCGTGACAATCGTGAGCCATTGAAGCCCCAGCAACAGGAGCATAGCTGCGCTCACGGAAACAGCAAGCGGGGCGTCGATTGCCGGGAGAGCTACGTTCCCTGTCGGCGTACCTGACTGCTCAAGCCCCGTGACGACAGCACTATAAAACGGAATCTGCCACGCAGCCCCGATCAGCAAATATGCGACCAGCAACAGCAAGCCGTTACGATTCGCGACACGGCTGATTCCTCCCGCAAGCGATGAACCAATATTGAGTGTCACGCTAGATCCATCTCGTGTTGATGTGATACATTGTACTGACGCGTTTCACTATCTGAAACTCGGCGTTTCACGGAGGCGTGTTGGAACTTATCAGGTGCGAGACTTAGAGCCAGAATATGAAGTAGTAATTTAGCAACCAAGCGGAAGGACATCACCCTAACGGAGCGGTTCGAGGTTAAGAAGCGACGGATTTGTAGACTGGTCTTCCGATCAGGAATAGGCCTAAGATGCCGAATATAAGTGGTAGAGGGCTACTCTGTTTCTTAAGATACGATTTCGAGGGCGAGCCTTGTACGACATAGGCCGTGGTTGTCTCCCCGACATTGTACCGGTCAATTCTGTCTCCCGCGGCAGTCCTTGTGTCGGACGCTTTTGTTCCTATTCCCGGTCTGATGTTGTCGGAAGTGTATTCGGTTCCGTTGTACGTGTAGCTGTAAGTGACGTGGGGGGTGTACCTGTCCCCCCTTTTTGAGGAATCCATGGTGACTTCTTTGCTCTCTACCGTGGCTTCAATCTGTACCCCGGACGAGAGACTTTGTTGCTGAGAGTATCCCATGTATCCAGCAACTCCGAGCAGCACAATCCCCAGTATTATACTTATCAGAGACAGCTTCGACATATTGGCGATTGTTTAGACTATTGAATAGTAATTTCGACGTATTTCTCACTACGCAACACATACAGCTCTCATTAACCGCTGTTTCAGGCGAAAATATATCTGAAGAATGGGATTTCAACAGATCCTTTCTCCGTAATTTTACTACTGTGATGGCGTTATAGTGTACACTATGGAATCGGTGAGATGCCGACCCGAACCACAAGGGGCGGTGAACTGCGGAGGTTCACCCGGCAATGACACGGATTCCGATGGGGCGTTGTTGACCGCGCCACAGCCGTATAAAGAAGAGAAAACGAGAGTTTCGCCCGTATGTTTGGGGGGTTCCCCATGAGGCGGGTTGAAACCAAAGGGCACTGACAGCCCGAATCCGGTGGACGGATTCCACGTCCTTCAGGGCGTGGAAGAGGTCAATAGCTAAGCAGCCACCCACCGGTTTGCGAGTACGTGCTTCTGAGCCTGAGACACGAGTAGCCGATTTATTATCGATGTATGCCATGGGCCCGTATGAGCAGTCCTGACTGGGCGGGACAAAGACTGTCGAGACGCAATCTGCTTGGTGCGTGTATCGCTGCCGGAACTGCCACTCTCGCAGGATGTACGTCCGGATCTCTCGAGGCTGAAACTACGGTTACCAGAGAGTATGACGGAACCGACATCTCAGAAATTAATGTCCAAGGCGTAAACGGTGACATTGCGATTCGTGATACACAGCGTGAGACGATCCAGCTCAACGGCACAAAGCGGGCAGCAAGCGAAGATGATCTAGAACGCATCACGCTACAAGCCGACCAATCCGACGATCGCCTGTCGCTCACCGTTGACACGGAGGATAGTGGCTTCCTTCCCTTCGGTTCGTCCCCGCTACAGATGGATCTGACACTGACCGTTCCTGAAGGATTACACCTTACTGCTGAGGGGATGAACGGTGATGTCGATATAGAAACTAGCGGGGCCGAGAGCGTCACTGCCGATACAACAAACGGTGATATCACACTTTTAGCATCTGAACTTGTTGAAGTCCAGACCGACACCACAAACGGTGATATCTCAATTACCCTGCCAGCAACCGCGGAGCCAGCAATATCGCTTGACACAACCAATGGCGACACCACAATCAACGGGTTCCAAGCAGATTTAACTGAGTCCGGGTCAGCGGTCGACCGGATGGTTGGAAACGGTACGCACCGTGTTACAGCAACTACTACGAACGGTGATATTACTATCCGCGGTAGGGAGAGAAACGAATGATCAGGTGGTTCCAATCAAAGGACCTTGCGGTTCAATTGATAATCCTCGCAGTAGTTTTTGACCCGCTAGGATTTGCTAGCGGGTATTTGATTGCTCCCTCCTTGGAGATCGCTCCGCTCTATGGTGGAATAGCCGGCCTAATTGCCGGGAGTTCGGTGCTTTCTCTTCATGTGCTTTACACATCTATGAATAAATAAGTAAGATATCATTTGTGTCGAGTCAGTCAGTCGAGAACCCGGAGAGATCAGCCACGACAAACACGTAAACATCGACGCAATATCACGGGAACATATCTACCACGAGCAAATGATTCGCGATATGCGCGGTGTGCCCTCCACGGTACCGAACCGATCAGCTACAGATCTTGTGATCATCGGTACAAATCTGCTCCCTTTGGCTGGCATAGTCTATGGCGATTGGAATGTTTGGACTCTTTTGCTACTCTACTGGATTGAAGCATTTAGCACGGTCCTCTTCGGCGTGCTAAAGTCGTTGTTCGCAAAGCAAGGATCCCCCGATGTTGTCGGAGAACGAGAACCCCTTCATGAACTACGGCACAAACGAGGTGGCTGGCGCCCTCCCTCAACGCTTCCACCAATATATCCCCGCAATGTGCCCTTCGCATTGTCAATCCTCGGTATCTGGGCTTCTACCATACTGCCTATTACGATACTCTCCTGGGTGCTGGTTGAGACATCGATAGCGCTTTCTTGGGAGGTCGCTGTAAGTGTTGGTGCCCTCATAGTCGCACACGGCATCGAGTTTCACCGTGAGTATCTGGGAGCCAAGACATACAAGAATGTGTCCGCCCGTGAAATTCTACAACAACCGTCCCAGCTCACGCTTGGGGTGATGTTTTTGGGGATAATCGGCCTGTCAATGGGCCAATCAGCCGGAGTAACTGTACTTGGAGGATTTGTGATTGTTAAGACAATTCTCGCTGTATCGTGGGAATCTACTGGTCCAATAGCAAGCGCATTTCAAGAGCTCTTTGACCGACTCAGTGCTGACCGTGAGTTTAGTCGGTCACAACCAGAGCTAAGCCTCCCGGATGAGCCGGTTGAGGCGCGAGTGACAGTCAGCCCGCAATCTGTCCTACTTGGAAGCAGTACCACGATACTACTCACGGTGGTTAATCGCGGTGTCGCGCTGCTGCTGGCTGGTGTTGTCGCCGCAATAGTTACAGCGCGTTTTTTATGGGTCGGCATTGGCCTCACCGTGCTACTGGGAATTTTTATTATCCGCGCCGGGAGCTACTACTTCCGGTACGGCACTATTGAGTACCAACGGCGTGGTGAGATGCTTGTCGCGTACGACACCGTACTTGATGCGCCACAGTGGCTGGTTCCGATTCACTCGCGAGCACGATTTGAAATCAAGAACGCCATTCCTGACCGCCTATTTGGTACCGGAACACTACAGATTTCAAACGTTGAGACAGCCCCGACAAACACAGTTCAGTTTGGTCCTGTCGCTGATCTTGACCACGCGACCGAGACACTTGATCTGCCGATCAGACACGAGGAACGCCCTGAGCAGGATCCCGCAGTCGTGGGTGCCGCACTCGTGTTGGCACTAGTTTTCCTTAGTGTTCCACTACTGCTGCTTGGCTCCCCTCAGGTGAGTGGCGCAGAAATGGCAGCTGTCATGGTGTTGATCGCACCGTTTTTTATGATTTTACTCAGCGTCCTCATATATGCGATGCTCGCTCGAATCTAAATGATCTGCGAGGGCAAGCTCATCGACCCACCGGGGTCGAAGAGAGGCCAAACACTCGACCCATGTTTTATATACTCAAGATACCGTTCAATCACTTCTCCCGACACCGCTCCCGTCGTTCCTGCGTAGCATCCGGTTGTAACCCCACAGAGCGGGAAATTGTATCAGCTGTTGAGAGTTTCAACAGAGCCGAAGGTGTCATAGAACGTTTCACACAGAATTATGTTTCACTCCAGCATTCGATGAACTGTCTGGTAAGTAGGGTTGTGGGGGTGTCATAGAACTCTTCTCACACCTCGTTGACTGACCTGTGGATCACTCAGTACAGAGGATTCATACACCAGAGTCGACCGACGCCTCCTTCATTTCTGTTAGGAACGCTTTGCGAGATACAGAGCGTGAGTTCAGCAATCAAACCGATTCCGCCTTACCGGGGAGCAGTAAATATAACCGTTAGATAACTGGTGGAGTTGTCCAAACAATTCGGTGGCGTCTGCGATGGATCAATTGCCCTGGATTGTATCGATAACCACTGTTGCCACCACAATCGGATCTATCGGAACCGAACTACTATCGCTGAGCTTGATCTCGTATTGGTCACGTATTGCGAAATCGCTCTCAATAGTACCAATAGAATTGCCGGCTGCATCAGCTATCTCGAAGTTGTGCCCGATAAATTGTCCCACTGGCAGGAACTTTCGAGCTATAGTAATAAGTCCACCACCCGAGGTGACTTTGGCGACGAGGGAGCCGTCCTGAGCATCGTGGATCCGCCAGGTGTCTTGGAAGAAAGAAAAGTCATTATCCAGAACGACGAGATCATCTCCAGTCTGGCTATCTGTTAGCAGGTAGTCACCAGCGATATCCAGCGTACCACCAGGCGCTATAGTCAGCAACTCATTATCGTCGTCATCAACGAAGGAAGTTTCCCCCTCGTACGTATTATAAGTACAGCGGAATATTGTCTGGCCAGTGATATTTCTGGCTTCATACTCAGGTCGAAAGTTCTTGTCTTGTCCTGTCTGTTCGACTGTATATTTGGTGCTAGATAGGCCAAGGCCAGTAATCTCGTATTGTTGTGGTGTTTCCATCTTCTGAATGTTGTCTCGACAACATATAAATCCGGGATATCCTACCCGAGGTGATGTGAGTCAACTCAACTCATTTCGCTCGTTTCCGGCGTTCTCTGTGGAAACAGTCCGCAAGACTCGCGCTCTGTACCTCGCACGAGTCTTCAAACATTATCTCAAACTATCAAGAATCTCAGCGGTCAATTCGCAAGCGCGTTTTATCGGCTGATTCGGCTGTGAATTCACGAATCTCCATTTGGTAGGAGTCGGGAGGGCCCTGACCGGCAGCCTGCTGTTGTTCATATCGGGGCAGTCAGTTCCTGCTCTGACGGCGCTCACTCTTGCAGCAATCACTGGATTTTCTTTTACCGGATGGCCGAAAATCAAGGAGGAGGTTCCGGAGTAGCACGGTTCGTCAATTCACTGTATTTACCAGCGCAATAGAGTCAAGCAAGGTTTGAGAAGAGTTGTATGACAGCCTCACAGAGCCGGCTAAGTCAAAAGTGTATGATAAGTAGACGAGTTCTAACTAGATTGTATTTATCGCTGCTGTTGCGGGCTGTGTAACACGGCCCCCAGCTATTTGCCAGAAAGAGAACGACTTCTGATATGGAACGAAAAGCGCTCGCAGCGCTCGGCTTACTGGCGCTAGTGGCGCTCGCAGGCTGCTCAGCAACAGGATCGTTGTCGATGGAGGCCGCGAACGACGCGGAGATAGCAGAAGCCGCCAGCCGGCCGGCCGTCGTGGACAGTCCGGCCCCCGACGACCGACGGGTGGTTCGAGAGGCGATCGAGAATGGCTCGGGGACAGCCACGGCTACTGATCCGCCGGTCCAACGGGGATTACCGCTCGCATACGAGGGCAGCTACTACGAGATCGACTGGAACGTCACCGGCACCGGGCCCGGGACCGCATTCGCTGTCGGCGTCGATCTCAACGGGACGGCACCAGCCGACCAGACCGTCGGATTCGAGGAACTCTCAGAGCGTGACCGCCGACTGTTGGGTAATCTACTCACGGCTATGAGCGAGCGTGAGCCCCGGCTCAGTCCCGGCCCCGAAATCGCCATCCCAGAGGAGTACACAATGTCAGAAACCAACGAGAGCGTGTTGTTGTCCGGCGAGTACAGCGCCGTTCGGTACAATGGCACCGTCTACCCCTTCGTGCTGGAGGAACGCAGAGAAGAAACCCTGACTCGGTACCGTTACACCGTCGGTAGGGTCGCCGAAAGCACTAACGCGTACGCGCAGCAGCTTCGCGATGAGCATCTATTCAGACTGTCAGGGCTCTCGGAAGGCGAGCGGTCAGTAATGAACGAGGCGATCAACGGTGTCTATTACGCCGAGGGCACCGACGACGAGTCGTTCCAGTCGATAATGGACCAGTTCTCGGCGGAGTCGGCGATTGAGGCCGACAGCTACGATGGCACCTGGCTGGTGCGCTACGATGGGAAGGTGTACACCGCGGACCTTTCGTACGGCGGTTTCGACCAAGACGAGCGACCCATTGCCGGGTAGTACCGGCTCTGCCTACCCAGATAGCCTACTACCCTGACGGCCTCGGGGTGTCGAGGCCACAACGGACATGTCTCCCGACCGCCATGGACCTCGCCGGTCTCAGCGTTGTCCATGTGAAACGGTCGCAATCGGGGGTCGGTCACCATGAGCCAGAGACGCCCGGGAACGATGCCCAGTACGAGACATTCGCCCGCAGCAATCACGGAATCTCAGACGAGCAGGACCTCATCACGACGGTGTTCAGCTATATCGACGAACTCGACGGCGACGTGCTCGTGGGCTACAACGGGATCGACTTCAACATGGATTTTCTTGCCAAGCGATGCGCCCACTTCGATCTGGCGCCGTCACCACCAGCCCTCCAGACATCGGGCCAGCATATCAACCTCTTCACTGATCGAAAGGCAGCGTGTGGCGCAGGCGAAAAGTGGCCCTCGCTTGAAGACTGTCTCGACAGTTACGGGTACCCGGTCCCGAAGACGACCTGAAACGGCGTCCCGCTCGATAATTCCCGCTTCGGCGACGAGTTTGGGCCAGCATTTCTAGACGTCGTCGCAACTGGTGATGAGCGAGTGATCACTGGGTATCGTGAGGTCCTCGACCACTACCTGAAAACCGATCTTGAGGCCAACATTGCGCTCTACTACGCTGACCAAGGGCTCTCTTTTGACCCAGTTATGCTCGGTGTGCTCGGAGAATTTACTACAGAACTGCCTTGAGAACCCTTTCGGGGGACGGTCTTTCCACAGTCGATCTGCGAAGAGACGAAACCGCTGGCATCAAGCTCGTGAACGCACTCAATGCTGGTGGGTACCCACCGATAAGTTTGGCAGGGCGAGTCTCCCACTCATCCACGCGGTACCACAGAACTCGCGGATCATCTGAAGACCGCCTCTCTTCACCGACTACCCCTGAGTCGGCTATCCCTCGACGGTCCTCGAACATTACACACCGAGCAGCCCGCATTGAAGCTACGAAAACAGTCTGTGGGTTACGTGCTACCGTCTGAGGTGACACCCAAACGTGAGGCCTGTTTCACCCACGTTCCATTACCCACTCCCGTTCAACATCTCCACTCGACTCATCACTACTGTCAGGGTCGCTCTCGGTGTCAGCCAAGGCAGCAGTGCTACGATTGAACCCTCCAGACGGGTTAGTAATGTCCACCATCAACCGTGGGTACCAGCGGGAAGTCTCGGCTTGTAGCTGAACGTGTAATCGATCCGCTTCTGAGATGAGATCCTCCCGCCATTCGCGGCGCCTCTGAAAGTTAGATTCGAACTCATTGAGGACTCCTTGGACTGGGTTTCCCGCCTCCAGTTGCCGATGGAGGTGTTCAGCCCAAGAGTCATTCAGTCGGTCCCAGAAGTCGATGTTGAAATCCCGTTCCGCACCCGTTGCCTCGATCTGTGATCGGATCTCCTCACGGAGTTGTGCCGGTGAATCCCTAGAGAACAGGGCAGGCCCGCACAAGTGGATCCATTCGACATCCTGGATGTAATGTCCATCGAGATTATCCGCACGACACGCGTTTTTGAATTGTGCTTGCCTGCCGTTTGTCCGCGTGAGTCGCTCCGGCAGCAGCATGCCCGTGTCAACGTCTGATTCTCGAATCGCTTCGCGTAATTCTCCTTCAAGTTCTGCGTCGAATTTCTGGAATTCACGGAGATCGCGCTCAAACGCAGCGATATCGGCTCGTAGTTCCTCACTCACCTGTGCCCGCTGCCACGGCTGAACAGTCTCCCACTCCACCTCGATAGATGCCCCCCGCCCGATTAATTTACAGCCGGATGCGATTTGGTAGAGATCGTCTCTAACATCGGAGAGGGCGGTGTTCACTTCCGTCGCTCGGCGGTCGTACATGGTGTACACGACAGTGAACATGACTGAGAGCGCAGTGAGCGAAACTGTGACCGCTGTCGCGGGATCAATCCCGATCTGACTGGGTACCCGCCCATCCCGAAGCGACTGCCAGTCGACCGACTCCAAAATCAGCACCTCAATACCTTCTCGGAGAGAGGTACTCGTTTCGGCGTGGTCGGGAAGGGAACCATCCATGAGTGATCAGAGTGTCTGTAATCGCTGGGCGACGAGGACGGCGAAGACACCGAGCAAAACCAAGCCGATCGTCGACTCGATCGTCACGAGCATCGTCCCGATCCGGGTCGCCTCGACTACGCTCGTCGTTACGCCGGGGCTAAACGCTTGGAGGCTGAACACCAGCGCCCCGATGAGGTCTGTCTCTCCCGGTACCACACCGATCCCAATCGTAGTATATACAACCGCAAAATAGGCGACCACCACAATGCTCGTTGTTAGTACCCGTGCCGGCCGTTGTCCGTGTCCCGTCACCACTCCGTTCAGTAGGAGTCCGAAATAGCGTCCGTACTGACCGTCGAGCTGTGCTTGTCTGCGTTGGAGTGTGTAGTACTCCGACCGACGCCGAAACGCGGCGTCAGTTAGATCCTCATCCTCAAGCAACCCCACAAGCGTTCGGTACAAGCCGAGCATTTCTGGAACCTCGAGACCCCTCTGTTCAAGCTCGGTCAGCGAGGGGAACCGAGTACTCCGGTTGATCGACGCGTCCTGTAATCGAACGCCACTGAGATCACTCTCCTGTAGTGTTGCTCCATCGAGGACCGCACCTGAGAGATCGGCATTCTTGAGGCTACTCCCTGTAAGATCACTATCGGTAAGGTCGGTACCGGACAGGTCAGCCCCACGAAAGCTAGCGTCATTAAAAGTACACTCTCGACAGCGAGCACCCGAAAGTCGCGTAGCATCAAATTCGACACTCACAGCGGATGTCCCATTTAGTGTGGCATCGCGGAGATCACACATTGCGAACGAGCCAGTATCAAGTGCTGTCCGTCGGATAACCGCCCCTCGAACGCGGCACCCTTCAACTCGAATATCACCGACATCGGTCGTGATGAGTATCGCGTCGGAAAGATCAGTGTCAGTGGCTCTGATAGCCCCGCATATTGTCTCCGTCAGATCAATCCCCGTAGCAACGGTATCATCGAGTGTGAGGCTATCGACAGTCGCTCGGGTAAACACCACATCGTCGAGGTTGCTATTACGAAACTCAACCCCTGCGTCCGCGACCGTCTGATTCAGTACTGCGTCCTCGAACGACGAATCGATGGCAGTAAACCCATCAAGTCGCGCCTCACTCAGCTCCGCCTGTTGGAACGTCGATGCGACGACGGACGCATCAGTGAAATCACACCCGTCGAGTTCTGTCCGAGCAAGGTCACACTCGCGGATCGTCGCTCCGGCGAAGGTCGAGTCGCTGAGATCAACACCGGCACTAAACTCCACCCCTCGGAGTGTCGCGTTGGCGAGCTCGGCACCACGCAACTTTGTGTCGGGTGGAACCGTATCCGGAAATCCATCTGTCGGCCGCTCACTCTCTGGACAGTGCCAGACGCACAATCCTGTATCCGACATCGACGGCTGGGTACAGCGGTACTGACTCTCATTGTCCTCAGCCGCACTGAGTGTAAACGAACACTGGCCCCACCCTCCACTCATTCGCTCTGTCTATCTACCGGGTCTCATATATGTGTACCGCTGAATTATGGAAGATTCAAGGCTAAAACCCCGCCCTTCAGGGCGGGGATACAGCCGACAATTCCTCCACTAACCACGTTCGATGGCACTGCTGGATATTCCACACTCAGTCGTTACTTTAACACGTAATCTTCTATAACTAGTTATGAACACAGTCTGATGCTGGAGACCACTCGTACCTATCGGGCGAAAATCGTCAACCACTCTCAGGTGAGTGGCGACCTTGACCAGTGTGGGTTCTCTGCATCAAAACTGTGGAACGTCGCCCGATACTACACACAAGGTCGGTGGGATGAAGACGGGGAAATACCTGACGACGGCGAACTCAAATCCGAACTCAAGGAACACGAACGATACAGTGACCTACATTCTCAGTCAAGTCAGCGAGTTCTCGAAGAGCTTGCTGAGTCGTTCACCAGTTGGTACAAAGCACGCCAACGCGGAGATGAGGACGCCAACCCACCCGGCTATCGCAAACACGGCGACGAACACCCGCGCTCCACCGTGACGTGGAAGCAGAAGGGCATCAAGCACGATTCCAAACACAACAAACTCCGACTGAGCAAGGGCTTCAACCTGAAGAACCACCGCTCAGACTTCATCCTGTGTGAGTACGAGACGCGACCGGACGTGACCGTGGAGAACATCCAGCAAGTGCGAGCCGTGTGGAACGGCGACAACTGGGAACTTCACCTCGTCTGTAAGGTCGAGATACCTGTTGAGGACGCACCCGGCGAGAAGACGGCGGGTATCGACCTTGGCATCAAGAACTACCTCGCTATCGCCTACGACGACGGTGAGGCAGAGTTGTATCCGGGAAATGTGCTGAAACAAGACAAGCACTACTTCACCCGCGACGAGTACGACACAGAGGGCGAGAATGGCCCGTCGCGCCGTGCCCTTCGTGCCCGTCAGAAACTTCACGCCGGAAAGACCACTTCCTTCACTCACTCGCCAAGCACGTCGTAGAGCGGTGTATCGACCACGAGGTCGGACACATCGCCATCGGTGACTTGAGCAAGATTCGTGAGGACGAGAACGGTGAGTCTCGGAACTGGGGTCGAAGTGGAAACAAGAAGCTCCACGGTTGGGAGTTCGACCACTTCACCACGTTGCTCGAATACAAGGCTGAGGAACACGGTATCCTCGTTGACCGAAAGAGCGAGCGCGACACGTCGAAGACGTGTTCGTGTTGTGGTCGGAAGTGTGACTCAAACCGTGTGGAGCGTGGTTTGTACGTCTGTGAGTCGTGCGGTACAACGATGAATGCGGACGTGAATGGCGCGGTGAATATTCGCAGAAAGATAACTCAGAATCCCCCCACACGGGATATGAGTAACGGTTGTTTGGCACGGCCAGTAGCCTACCTGTTCAACCAAACCTCTGGGTCGTTCCACCCGAGGGAACAGGTGGGTTGCGAATCTTAATATCCCAACGCTCGGGAATCCTCGCCCTTCAGGGCGGGGAGGATGTCAACCGGCTTCGAGATGTACGACCGCTGCCGCGATCCCGGTGAGGGGTTAGGGATCCCGGCGTCCGAATCAGCGGACGCGTTCAATAATGAAGCCGTTCGACGGGCAGTGATCCCAGCAGCAAACGGTATCAGCACTGCGCGAGATATGGCCCGATTTTACGCGTGTATAGCTAATGGCGGCGAAATCGATGGCACGCGCCTGCTCGATGCGGAGACAGTTTCCGAAGCGACCAAGACTCACGCTGAAACAGACGCAGACGGCACACTCTCCCGGCCAGCCCGGTATGGGCTCGGATTTTGGACCGGCGGACTGGCGAATGACATGTTCGGATCCTTCAGCCGCGAGCGGATGTTCGGCCATGCCGGGCTCGGGAGTATCTTCGGCTGGGGGGATCCGGAACTCAACGTTGGCTTCGCATACGTCACCAACGGCATCCGCGAGGAATCATGGGAGCACGCCGCTCGCATCAGTGGAATGTCCGATGCTGTCCGATTAGCGCTCTATGAGTGAGGTCTCGCAGGATTTGACTTTCATTGATAGGGTACTTTCGGCCTATCTGAGCCTATTGAATCCCTGGCTTGTTGATGTGTTTTAGCGGTCCTGCTGAATACAGGGCGCTTATCGGTCACGACACTGATTTCTCATTCGAAGACTGACGGAATAATATGCCAAATGACCAGTATCAGTACGAGTCAATTGGGGTAATTCGGACACCCTTTGGATCGTCGGAAGGGATGCCAATTCAACCAGCTGGAGCAGATACCGTAGAGGGAACTGTCGAGGTAAAGGGGTCATACGTTAATGCGTTGAAAGACTTGAACGGGTTCTCTCACTGTATTTTGCTGTCTTCCTCCGCGTGTGGAACGACTACGCGAAGCGGGGGAAGTACCGCGAGACGCCGATCCCGAAGGAACTCGCCAGTTCCGTTCGGACGCTCTCATACGAACGCGACCCCGACGAGCCGATCGTCGACGTCGAACCGAACTCGATTTATCGCTGGGTGAAGCGCGCCGGCGAGCGCCGGTACGCCGGGACCAGCGATGAGGGGTGGACATACCTCGATGTCCACGACCTCCGGCGTACTTGGGGCGGTCATTTGCTGTGGGACTGCGGTATTCTTCCTGCCGTCGTGATGAGTTTCGGCGGGTGGGAAGACTGGGAGACGTTCAGAAACCACTATCTCGGAGGGATGAGCCCGATAGCTGCGGAACGCGAGCGCGAGAAGATCTCGTTCGTCTCGGGGAACGTCGAATCCGACCCGGGTGCGGATCCGGTTTTTGAGCCGACAGTTCAGTCGCGTTCTTTGTACTGATTTATACGCCTAATGATAGGCCAATTTGTAGATGGCTCTTGTCCAATCTGGCGAAATAACGATTCGATATGTGATATGGGCTGCTACTGACTGCTGAATATAGAGGTTATAGTCAGCATCAGAGCATTGTTATTTCAAATTAGCAGAATCAGGACAGAAATTGACTTTGTTGATACCGAGAAATTAATTCATAGTTAGCCAGTAGTTTTTTTATAATAATAACACATTACAGACCATGCCGTTCAGTTTACACCGAGAGATTCAGCTTCTCCACGTTGATGACGACCCCTCCATCACGGACCTGACAGGGACGTTTCTCGAACGCGAGGACGACCGCTTCGCTGTCCAGACAGCGACCAGTGCCGACGAGGGGTTGGAGAATATTAATGACCGCCCGCCTGACTGCGTCGTCTCGGATTACAATATGCCCGGCACGGACGGCATCGAATTCCTACAGGCTGTCCGAGAGGAGTATCCCGACCTCCCGTTTATCCTCTTCACCGGCAAGGGCAGCGAGGCAGTCGCCAGTGACGCCATTGCTGCCGGTGTCACCGACTATCTCCAGAAGGGGAGCGGCACCGAACGGTACGAACTCTTGGCCAACCGGATCCGCAACGCCGTTCGGACCCGCCGCGAAGCCGAGCGGGCCGACAGACAAGAACAGTTGATGCGATTGACGGAATTCAACGGTGATACAGGTGGTTTCGAACTGGACACAGAGAGCAATACTGTCGTGCTGACGGCAGGTACCCGGCGAATCATTGGCCGTCGTAACCAACACGAAATGTCTCTGGAGGAGGCGCTGAAACTGTTCCATCCAGACGACCGCGAAGACATCCAGCATACACTCGACAAGGTGCTGGAGACGCGCGAAGAACTGTACGACACATGGCGACTCCAACCGGGTGACGGCGAGGAACGTCTCCTCGATATGACAATTACTCCGGTTGTCGAGAATGGGGGGGAGGTAACGAAGCTCCGGGGGGCCGGTCACGATATTACTGAGCGTGAGGAGCACGAACGGACCGCTCGGCAGCGACAGAAGCAATTATCGCTGTTTTTTGAAGAATCACCACTTGGGGCAGTCCAGTGGGATTCTGAATTCCAGTTTGAACGGATGAACAGACGGGCCGAAGAGATTCTCGGCTACAGTGAGGCAGAGTTGTGTGGCGAGTCATGGGAGGGGATTGTCGCTGGTGACGACCGCGGACAGGTGGGTGATGCTGTAGAAAAACTCCTTGATGCGGACGGCGGAACCCACGTGATCAATAGGAACGTCCGAAAGGATGGGGAGGTAATCACCTGCGAGTGGCACAACCGTGTCGTCACCGACGCAGATGGGGACGTCCAGACGATTTTTTCGAAGTTTCAGGATGTTACCGACCGAGAGCGGCGGAAGACTGAATTAGAAGAGTACGAGACGATCATCGAGGCACTCAGTGATGCGGTGTACGTGGTTGACGAAAAGGGGCAGTTCACCTACGTTAACGACGAGTTGGTGGAATTAGTCGGCTACGACCGGGAAACGATTCTCGGGAACACACCATCGCTGATCAAAGACGAAGAGGCCGTCCAACGGGCCGAGCAGGAATTGGGACAGTTACTATCGAGCGATGGCCCGGAAGCGGTAACATTCGAAGTGACGGTCCACCCCCGCGAAGGCGATCCAATCGTCTGCGAAGATCATATGGGCGTCCTTCCGTACGATGGCGAGGAGTTCAACGGGTCGGTCGGCACACTCCGGGATGTCACCGAGCAACGAGAACGTGAAGCCGAACTCCGCCAGACCACCAACCAACTACAGGGTGTTATCGATAGCGTTGAGTCAGCGATGTGGATTCGAAACACCGATCACGAGTACGTGTATATGAATCAATATCATCGGGACCTGTTTGACATTGCTGACGATACCGACATCGCCGGAAAACGGGCAGCAGATTTACACTCGGCGGAAGTGGCTGAGAAATTTCAGCAGAACGACAAAAGAGTGTATGAGACGAGAGAACAGGTCGAGATCGAAGAGGTCATTCAGACCGACGACGGTCGTCAGTACTTTCTCACCCGGATTGTCCCACTGTTTGACAATGGCTCCGTATACGCCACCTGTGGCATCGCCACCAACATTACTGAGCAGAAAGAGTACGAAGAAAAATTGTAACGACAGAACGAGCGTTTGGAAGAGTTCGCCAGCATCGTCAGCCACGATTTATGGAACCCACTCTGTGTGGCCTAAGGATGGTTGGAACTGATTCGGGACGAGTGTGCGAGTGACCATATCGACGTCGTAGCACAGACATTTGACCGGATGGACGCGCTCATTGAGGACCTGCTGATTCGGGCGCTCAGGTATTCCCGGTCACTCGGAACTGCCCTCGCCTACCGGCGTCTCCTCTTCGATCTCGGCGGTGTCACGGTCGACAGTTACCCGGACCTTCTGGATACGTGTGTCATCCACCTGTTCGGCCCGGAGCGTGACGTTCTCGTAGTTGAACTCTTCGTCCTGCTCGACAAGGCGGCCCGCAAGGTTGAAAACGAAGCCCGCGATACTCTCGAACTCCTCGCCTTCTGGCAGTACAATGTCGAGCGCTTCATTGATTTCCTCGATGTTAACCCCACCGTTCACGAGGACGGTGTCATCGTCAACGAATTCGATCGGATCGTCTTCGTCACCCGCCAGTATTTCGCCGACGATTTCCTCGGTCATATCCTCCATCGTGATGAGGCCCTCAGTGGCACCGAACTCGTCGACGACGATAGCCATCTGTATCCGTTTCTCGCGCATTTCCGAGAGGAGCGCGTCGACGTTTTTCGACTCGGGGATGTGGAGCGTCGGAGCGATTACGTCCTCTACGTCGAGGTCGTCGAAAGTGTCGTAGTTCGAATTCTGTAGGTCACGGATGTCGAAGACGCCGATCACACTGTCTAGCGACCCATCGTAAACTGGTAGGTCCGCGTGACCACTTGAGATACACTTCTGGATTGCCTCCTCAACGGTCGCATCACTGGAGATAGCCGCCACATCGAGGCGGGGGGTCATCACCTCCTTGGCAGTGGCATCGGTGAATCGAAGGGCGCGTTGGAGCCGCTGGTGTTCCTCCTCGTCGAGGACCCCCTCACGCTCGCCCGTTTGAATCATATTTCGAATCTCGTCTCGGCTGACGTAGGTCGACTCGATGGACGGGCTGCCGCCGGTAAGTCTGTTCACGACGCCCGTCAGGTAGTGGAATACGGTGATAAGCGGCCACAGTGGCTTCTCGACGATCTTTAGCCCCCGGGCGACACGCCGTGCGTGTAGTCCAGTGTTCTCTACGGCGTAGGATTTGGGTGCGCTCTCGCCGAATATTAACACCACCGACGTGATGCCGAGCGACGAGACGATAACTGCCGTGCCCGCGTCGAAATAGAAGCCAACGATAGTCGTCGAGATTGAGGACATCGTGATGTTGACCATATTGTTCCCCACGAGAATTGTTACGAGAAGGCGGTGGGGATCCTCCTTGAGAGATTTGACCGCCCGTGCGCCACGCAGGCCTTGCTCAACCATCGCATCTACCTGATGGGACGGCAAGGAGAACAGCGCAATCTCCGACGACGAGAAGAATCCCGACCCTACCAAGAGAAGCAGAATCAAGCCGATACCGACCGTGGTGACTGCCGTTTGGCTCAGTTCGGCGCCGACGACTGGCACGGTGTACTGGAGGAGGCCGCCCCTGGACAGTACTGTGAGGAGAGATATCCACATGCGACCACCTAATGCGTGAGCAGAAAAGTAACCCGTGGTAACAGAGTATGGATTCCTTGAGTTACACCCATACGAGAGCCTGTCATAGAAACCATCTCATAGCTTGAGCTTCTCGCGGCCAGGGTCGTCTCCCCGCTCGAAGTTGGTGATTACAACAACGAGACGGAGACACCAACCATCTGCTCAGACAATAGTGAGGCACCGGCCTGTGACAGTGTACACCCGTCACCGGTGAAGCGGACTGTTTCGACTGTGGTCCCATCATCACTGAGAGCTACCTGAGGTCTCCTTCAGGGTGCGTTGGGCCGACACACTGTGGGTTCGTCGTTGCTGCCTCAACATCGGGAGAGGGAAGCTCACCGTAGTTCCGGGGATTCTGCGAGTGATCTGCGAGTAACTCTTGAACAAACTTGCTGTTCATAAAAGACACTAAACACTCTTATGAGCACGATTGTACGGCTAGTCAGAAATCCCTAGTCCGTTGAATAACGAGGCCGTCTGTGGACTGGATCGCTGATTTCAAAGAATTCGGACGTTGTCTGGCTATATCGTTTATCTCGACATAATCTAAGTCGGTTCAAAAATCATATAGTGAGAGTGTCATAGAACAGTTATATGGATAACACGAGGGGGCATCTGCGCAGTTGAGTTTGAAGTATAGGGTCAGAAAATAAACCTACTCTTGATACAAATCGCTATACACAGGGCATGGAATGTTCTATGACACCCTCCATTCGTCTTTAGCTAAGCCTCACACCTTGGTTGAGTAGCGGTAGCGAGCGTCTCTTGTAAGATCGGTCGTTGCTGGTGGATCTTCTGTGCGTCTTCGATCAGCCGCTCCAACAGCGGCGGTGGTGAGTAGCCGAGGAACTCACCGAGTTCGTGAAGAATGAGCTGGGCGTGCGACCGGAAGGTCGCCGCCCAGCGTTCCGGTGGAAACACGATCTCGTCGTCAGCCTGCTCGGAGACCAGATCCAACAACTCACGGCTCACTAGCAGCGACAGCAACGCCGCATACAGCAAAATCTCCACCACAACAGGGTTGCTCGTGTCGAACTCATCTAGTTCGTATTGCGTCGTCAACTCACGAAACAGCGTTTCTACCTCCCATCGACACCGATACAGCGTCCCTAGATCTGCCGGGAGAAACTCTTCTCTCGGTAGATTTGTGATGTACAGATGGTAGTCGTCGGCGTCCTCGTCCCGGACGCCGACGACGCGGAACCGCTTCGTGTCTAGCGACCGTGTTCCCTCGTACTGACCCCGCTTGAACTCCGCTTCGACCTCTACGTCAATGTACTGCCGTGAGAGGTCAGCGACCACATCTTGGATCTGCTCGCCTTCCAAGGGAATGGCGCGGTAATGAGTGAGAAATCTTTTGTGGGGTGGACTCGATGTGCTGGTAATGGGAAGCAATCGACGCAAAGAGATCAAGCGTCACCTTTCGGAGGAGAAGCTCGACGAGCTTCTCCGTGACGCCGAAGATAAGCACAGGATTCGGCGTCTCGGGTTCGTGAAGAATCTCTACCAAGGCGACACGATTGCGGAAGCTGCCGACCGGGAAGCTCGGTCGGCAGCGACCGGCCGCCGATGGGCGAATGCGTGGAACGAAGGCGGAGTCGATGAATTGATGCCGAGTTTCGGGGGCGGTCGGCCCCCGAAACTTGCTGAGAACGAACAAGAAGAACTGCTTGAACTTCTCCAAGAGGGGCAGCCATGGAAATCACAGGAGATACAGCACCTTCTGGCTGAGGAGTTCGGTGTCGAGTACCACCCAGATTACCTCGGGAAGTTTCTCCGAGATCTTGGGTTGTCGTACGCGAAACCCCGGCCGAAACGGCCGAATAGGCCGGAGAATCCCGAGGAAGTCCTCGACGAGCGCGTCGCTGACGCGCTCGACGAGACTGACGACGAACCCCATAACAAGGAGAAGGGTGACGAAGAAGACGGATGGATTGTCGACGACGATGTTTGTACAGACGGCGGTACGGTCGTCGGTTTTTTCGATGCCTCACACCCCCAGCCGTACGATAATTCGCGGCGGGTGTGGTACGTCGATGATCCGCACGTTGAACGGCAGCTAGTCAAGACCGAAGATTCGGCGGTTGGATTCTACGCATTGAACGGAGTAAGCCTGGTTCGCTGGACCGAAACAGAAGAGAAAGAGAAGATCTGTAGCGTCTTAGAGACGGTCCGCGAGCAGAATCCGGGACAGCGGATTCTGCTCGTCTTAGATAAGCACGGATCGCACATCTGTGAATACACGCGCAAGCGCGCACATCAACTAGGGATCGACCTGATCTTCCTTCCATCAGGTTCGCCGCATCTCAACCCAATCGAGCAAGTCTGGAAACAGCTGAAATGGACGATGTCGCCGATCATCGTCGACGACGAGGACGAATTTCACGAACTCGTCAAAGACGTATTTGAACAAGTGACACAGCGAGTCAGCTACGCCAGAAAGTGGTGTGAGAAGTTTCTTAGCGTTCAGAAGTTATCTTGATCATTACCGCGCCATTCCCGTAGTTCCTCTGTTATCACCGGATTCGCGTTCTGCTTCAACCGGCTCACAAAGTAGCCGTCGTTCTCGTCGATCAGCGCAAAGCGGCGGTACTTGAAGTACGCTAGGTCGAACAAAACTAGCCGTCCATGCAGCCACGATCCCGTCTTGAACAACGTGCTGTCGTGCGCTTTTTCATCGGTCACGTCAATCCGTTCAATCGTCTGATCGGTGGCATTGTGGAGCAGGTGGAGCTTCGCTCCAGCCTGCTCCTCGTGGCGAGCTTGGAACTCGTCGGAAAGGAACTCGTGTAACCGCAACACCGTTCCATCAGCGATCATCACGTCCCTGAATCGGTCGATATCAACGTCAACAGCGTCGGGAACGGCGACCTCGTCGAGACCACGCTCGACGAGGTCGCGGAGATACTCTGCAAGTGACGGCGTCAACCGGTGATAGAAGCCACCAGGAGAGATCGTCTCATCGGCTGTGGAGTTGTAGCTACGTCTGAACCCAGCGAGTGTTCGGCTCTCGCCTGCGGCGAAGCCGAACACGAGCGCCCACACGAGGACGGGAATCTGAAGCTTCCCCTCCCGTTCGACCACGCCGAGTTCCTCGGCGTGCTCTTCAAGGAACTCAGAGGGAAACAGTGTAGTGAGACGACGCAAGATTCTCGATGAGGAGGTCTCGTTGTACACACTCGACACCTCCTCATTCCTTCCGAAAAGTAGCCTCGATAAGCCGCTGCTGTCACGCGGTTCTTCGCTTAGCTAAAGACGGATGATGACACCCTCATATAGCGTATAAAAAGCGCCGAGAAGGTGGACGTTAATTCAGGTCAAAGCGATCGTTCGTCATAACCTTCTGCCAAGCATCAGCAAAATCATTTATGAACTTCTCCTCTTCAGCAGCATAGGCCTCTGCGAGGGTACGAAGCCGTGAGTTCGACCCGAAGATAAGATCTACACGTGACCCCGTCCATTCGACTTCATCCGTTTCACGGTTTCTGAGTTCGTACACCTGTTTGTTATCTTCGCTGTCAGCTGCCTCCCACTCATAATCCATCGAAAGTACGGTTTCAAAGAAGTCGTTAGTCAGGGCCCCCACGTCATCTGTGAAGACGCCAAGCTCCGAATTCTGATGGTTGGCTCCCAGCGTGCGCATGCCGCCAACAAGGGCCGTTGTCTCGGCCGGTGTCAGGTCCAGGAGATCTGCCTTGTCGACCAGCAGTTCTTCAGGTGAGCGGTTTAGTCCATCTCCATCGGTGAAGTAGTTGCGAAAGCCATCGGCATCCGGTTTCAGAGCTTGGAAAGATTCGATATCTGTCTGCTCCGCAAGCGCATCAGTCCGACCCGGTTCGAACGGTACTTCAATCTCGTATCCGGCCTCGGCTGCCGCCTGCTCGATGGCCGCGGTCCCGCCGAGCACAATAATATCGGCAAGTGAGATGTGGACTCCGTCTGATCGAGAGTCGTTAAACTCTCGTTGAATATCTTCAAGCGTGTCAAGTACTGTTTCCAGTTCTTTCGGTTCGTTAACATCCCAGCTTCGTTGTGGCTCGAGGCGAATTCTGGCTCCATTCGCACCGCCGCGCTTATCGCTATCCCGATACGTTGATGCTGAAGCCCAAGCAGTTTTGACAAGCTGAGTACGGGACAGATCGGAGTCAAGGATTTCCGTTTTGAGCTTGGCTACCTGTTCCTCATTGACGAGTTCGTAATCGGCGTCGGGGATGGGTCCCTGCCAGAGCATTTCCTGGTCAGGCACTTCTGGGCCAAGGAGCCGCTCCGGTGGCCCCATATCACGGTGGATAAGCTTGTACCATGCCTTTGCGAAACTGATTCCAAATTCCATCGGGTTCTCTTGGAAGCGTTCGAGAACCTCCCGATAGTCTGGGTCCCGCTTCAGTGCGACGTCCGTCGTCAGCATCATCGGAGTTGCACTCTCAATCTCGTCGTGTGCTGGCTCTGCAGAGCCATGTACCTCCGCGTCCTTGGGCCGCCATTGCCAAGCTCCGCCGGGTCCCTTGTGTGGCTCCCACTCGTGATCCAGCAAGAGATCAACATATTCCATATCCCAGCTAGTTGGGGACTGGGTCCACGGGCCTTCAATGCCGCTTGTGATCGTGTCGGCACCTTTGCCCTCACCATACTCGTTTTTCCAGCCGAGGCCCTGTTGTTCGATAGGCGCCGCTTCAGGTTCACCACCAAGATTTTCGTCAGAGTCAGCGCCATGTACCTTCCCAAACGTATGTCCGCCGGCACAGAGGGCAACGGTTTCCTCGTCGTTCATCGCCATCCGATCAAAGGATTGTCGCACGTACTTCGCGGACTCGAGAGGGTCTGGTTTGCCACCAGGACCTTCTGGGTTCACGTAAATCAACCCCATGTGGTCTGCGGCGAGGTCGCCTTGGAGGTTCCCCTCCTCATCGTGGCGTTTGTCTTCCATCATCTCCTCTTCAGGCCCCCAGTTGACGCCTTTGTCTGGTGCGTATGCGTCCTCACGCCCCCCTCCAAAGCCGAACGTTTGGAATCCCATCGATTCCATGGCAACGTTTCCGGAGAGGACTAACAAGTCAGCCCAGGAGAGTTTTCGACCGTATTTCTCCTTGACTGGCCAGAGCAGTCGCCGGGCTTTATCTAGATTTGCGTTGTCTGGCCAACTTTCGACAGGTGCAAACCGCTGTGTGCCACCTGACGCACCACCGCGACCGTCACCAGTACGATACGTGCCCGCACTGTGCCAAGCCATCCTGATAATGAGCGGTCCGTAATGTCCGTAGTCGGCTGGCCACCACTCTTGGGAATCAGTTAATACGTCCTCAATATCTGCTTTCACTTGCTCGAAATCGAGAGACTCGAATGCTTCAGCGTAATCGAACTCGTCTTCGTACGGCCCAACATTGCTGGCATTCTGATCAAGTATTTCTACATTGAGTGATTCTGGCCACCAATCCTGTGTTGTACTTCCGCTGGCTGAATGTTCTCCAGACATATGGATTATCCAATTATATGTATGTAGGTGAAACCAATCAACTGTTGTTTATCATATGCCAATCCGACCTCCCACGAACGTTAGCAGTCTACCTCGCTGCTGTATCGCGATTTAACACAGCCTCTAAGCCAAACAGCGTTCACTCATTCGTCTTTAGTTAAGCTTGATAGTAATACAATTCCCAAAAGTATGCTTGTCAGTATTAGATGTAGGAGAAGCCACAGATGAGACACCAGTACCGGCGAGATCGAGCGATAAGCAACCATCACAAACGGCGTTTTCTTGCCGTATCTGGTGTGGCTGGGCCGTATTTGAGCAAAAACCACAGCTATCGAGTATTACTGAAGATATTAACTAAAGACGAATGAGTGTTCACTTAAGATGGACCAAAATCGAAACACAGCAAGTCATCAACAATGTGCTACGCAGGAGCGTAGTGACTATCTCAGCTACTCACCGCCGTCACTTCTTGACCGGCTGATCGAAGGTGCCCAGAAGATCCACAAAGGACGGCTGATTACAAGCGACACTAACCCCCGCTACACAACCCAAGTGTGGGGCTTGACTGAAGACGGATGTAGGATTTCAATCACATACACCAGTAGCCTCAATTTGAACTGTAGCACCGTTCGGCAACTGCTTGACGCCAACGAAGGTCCGTGACGGTCGTTGACCCTCAAAGAATTCGTCATACGCCTGCGTAACTTCCTCTAATTGGCTCATGTCAGTCAGGTATACTGTGGTTCGCATTAGTTCGTGACGATTGACGCCAGCCTCAGCAGCGACAGTGCGAACACGTTCAAGCGCCTTGAGTGTCTGTTTTCGGACACCCTGATCTGATACTGTCTCTTTGCTAGGTACTTGGCCATCAAAACATACCAGTTGTATGCCACGATTTCGAACACTGTACGGAGTGGTTAACGAACTATCTCGTTCTTTTCGGGTTATGTTTTCGGACATGTTAGTCACTTAGCTTCGAATTTCCTGGTGGTTTGTTATTGGCTGCTCTATATTCGAGGAACTCATCGTACTGTTCAACGACAAGTGTTGAGTCCGCCCGCGGCTTCGCAGTACAGGTGAGTACGTAGCCTGCCTCTCGGTCTTCAGTATCGTACCGACGCGCGTTTGGATGGACAACGTCGCCGTCAACCAAACGAGCAGCACAGGTGATACACCAACCTTGTTGACAGTCAGCTGTGAGCCACACACCCGCCGAACGCGCGGCCGCCAGAATCGTCTCGTTCTCACTGACCTCAAGTTCGTGTGTTTCACCGGCTTCGTCCAGCGACGACTCTTCGGGAACAACGATCGTGATGGTCCACGTATCGTCCGACGACTGTGTCATAAATAAGGGGAGAGTGGAGACCGTTGTTACTCGCTCAGGCGGAGTCGTTGAACGGGTTGTTCTTCGTATATGGTGCGTCGCCCGGCTCGCCACGCGCGAAGTGCCCGGCCGGATTAATCTCGTCGTCCCGTTCCTTGCTCAGCAGCTCGATGAACCAGGCCTCGTGGTCCATCTCCTCGTTGAGGATCCGCTGGGCCATGTCGTAGGTTCGCGGATCGGCCCCACGAGTCATATCACAGATCTCGCTCCAAGTACGAATCGCACACCGTTCCGCTTCGAGCAGTACTTCCAGAATGTCTTCGACTTCTAGCTCGGATGTGTCGAACTCACCACTACCATCCATCGGCGTCGGTACCTCGGCGTCGGGACAGGAGGCCCGGTCGGCGAAGTCCCTGATGTCGTTCGGCAGCGACCCCTCGAGTTCGTACACCCGGGGGACGACAAGCTCGAAGTGGGCCCGGTCTTCAAGACGGGCGTCCTCGGTGATCTCCTTGTAGTCCTCCTCCCCGGCGAGGTGCATTCGGAGGTTCGTGTAGTAGTAGTAGGTCGTGAACTCGGCGCCGATCGCGTCGATCAGTTTCTCCCGGAGTTCCTCGGGATCGACGCCTCGTTCGCGGATGACCTCGGCACCGACTCGCTTGCTCGTGTCGCCCGGTTCCACGGAACCGCTGCCGTGTTCTTTCTCGTTTGCCATCGCATCTCTACATACCCCGGTAACAGTAATCAGAATTGTTTTAGCAATAGATGATATTATCTGCCAAAAGAATGAAACAGCACTAAGAACAATTCTTTTGTGTATCTACTATTTAGCAATAGATAAATGAACGGTAAGCCTGAACCCGCGCAAGAGACACGTGAGTTTGAGTTTGTCCTCCAGTTCGAGTCAGGAGCCGATGAGTTGATGGATGTGTTCCGACAGTACGAGAGCCTCTCGTTGTGGTCGTCCGCGATCTTCGTGAATGATAGCTATATGTGGCGGCTCGATTATGCGAAGGGGACGAGCGAAGCGCTGGACGCGTTCGATGAGGTATTTCTTGACAAAACCCGCTGTAACGAGTGCTTCGATGTCGTAGATTGTGATACGGACCGATCATATCGCGTCCTAGATCGTCAAGAGACTAGCCGAACTATCTATACACTTCGTCGTGAAATTAACAGTTGTCATTCACTTCCGCATATTGTACTCGATCATATTCAGACAGGAACTATATTCGAATCCCGCCGGGTCGGTGACGAGTACCGGTGGCGCATTCTCTTCCCTAGTGATTCTCCTATTGGAGACATCTACGATACAATGGAAGCACAGATTCGGGAGGGCGTGTCGGTTTCGGTGTCCCATATCACTACTGGCAGCGACTGGAAGGCGACCGAGCGCCTCGCGACAGACTTCTCGCCAGAACACTGGGAAGTGCTAAAGGCAGCGGTCAAGCACGGATACTATGAACGGCCGAGAGAAGTTTCTGTCTCCGATCTTGCGTCGATACTTGATGAACCTCGTTCTACGGTTCAATATCGACTACGAACCGCAGAGGATCGTATCGTGTCGGAATTTGTCAAGCAAACACTGTGAACGGTGGTAGCTACGAGTGGTAGAGATCACGATTGCTGATACTCACAGACATGAATACATAAAGATATCAGGAACTTCGATGCGGTCGAGTACAGAGAGAGCAGCATCACGGAGATCGTCAAGCGTCTCGAACAGACGGTTCCCAAGTTCTTGATCGAGTTGTCTCCAGCACTCTTCCGCGGGGTTCAGCTCTGGTGAACCCCGCGGAAGGTAACACAGCTCGATCGGTGTGTCTTCGACGAATTCCTACACCTTGTTCGCCGTGAAATACGAGGCGTTGTCCAAGACGACGCAGATTTTCTCGCCGAACTCTGTCTGGAGTGCGTCGAGTAACCGGATTGTTGTGTCGCTGTTGAAGTTCTCTGCACACGGCAGAAAGAACGTCTCACCGCCGTCGCTGACTACACCGAGCAACTTGATGCTATCCCACGCGCCCGTCACCGGTAATGATTAAGATAACATTCGAAAGTCAAGGAACTGTTCACACCACTTCTTTGCGAAGCTGACGCGTTTCGTTATTTTCTCAAAAGTTTCCTGAACGAGGTCTTTGAATTCCGCTTCGCTCTC
>NZ_SGTX01000019.1:0-48833 GCF_005435025.1 Halorubrum sp. CGM4_25_10-8A
AGTCGTACTCGGTGAGGAATTTGTTGAGAGCGCGTTTGTCTCCAGCTGGAAGGACTTCGCGTGAGATGCCTGCCACGGTCTTGTTGCTGGCCGCAACAAGACCGGTGGCGTAGGTTTTCGCGTGATGGCGTTGAGCTGATGACAGCGATTCGAACTCGTCAAACACACGCGTACACGACAAGAAGTCCGTAATCGGCATCATCCGTCTTCACTACCGCCTACGTCACGCTCCTACTTCAACGTTCAAAGCTGAGTAATTAATTTCAACCGATGCTTTGTCCGTGTATGGGTTCACCGCTCTCCCGTCGTCGAGTGCTCCACCTTTGTAGTGTGACGAGCATCGCGGCGTTCTCTGGCTGTCTCGCTGACCCGGGAGACAACGGTGGCTTACTAGAGATTCTTCGCACAGATACACCAGACGGAGCAACGGTGACGCCGTCGAGTGATGAACGACTTCGTTCCGTCGAGCCGATTCGAACAGCGCTCAGCCGTGCAGCGGAGCGTTCGGTCGCCGACCAGCGCCTCGACAGGTCGAAGTTTTCGGACGTCAGAGCGGCGCTCTCTCCGCTACCCTATTATGACCGTAGCGACCCGCAGACCGACGGAACTCTCCCCTCTGGAATATACCTTCGTCACAACGGCTCGACGTACGTCGCCTCACTGTGGCCCTACTGTACCGATTCGATTCTCGGAAGCGCAGAGAGTGAGCAAGGCGACTACGGCCGGGGTGGATGTTTAAATCCCGAGGAGCGTCCCGGCGACTCCTAACAGGGTCTTCATAACCATCGCTCCCCGAGTTCTGTAAGCTACGGACTCGCTGAGCAAAGTGGCTGAACCGCTACGGGGCAACCCTTATTGTATTAGACCCGCGCTCTGTAGCTACCGATTCAACTGGTTCAGTAACAACCATTCTCTCGTGACCGACTCGCGCGCTGTATTCATTACGGCTCCAAGAATATATCATCAGTTGAGGATTTCAACAGAGACATTTGCGGCGAAATGATTTAGCGGATATCTCTGAAGTGGTCAGTGGTAGATCGTCAGGAGAAAATCGCTCTTATGTAGAACTACGGAAAGCCCCTATAACAAGGCAGTCAATGGTGATATCGACGGATGCGCCTGTGAGATTCAGCGATCTAATGATCCCGAATGTATGAGCGGCCTGTTCCAAGCCTTGCTTGGACAGGCCGCGGAACTTCCGCAGCCACGGTTGAACAAGCGAAAACAGGCATTCTGCCTGATTGATGTGGACTCCGTCAGGCGATACGTACCTCTCTTTGTGGACGACCGTTCGGTGATCCCGATCCATCTCGCGGTACGCTTGGAGTCCATCTGTCCAGACCTCTCCCAGCGGCTGGGAGAGGTCTTCAGCTTCCTGAATCACTGGCTCAAGATCACCTTCGTAATCGATACCGCGCTGTCCACGAATCACACGAAGTGAGTCGCGGCACGCCGCGACGAGCGTCAGCTGGTCACCGTGACGCCCTCGCCAACGTGATCGGCCAGTGCGCGACGAGCCGCCGCGAGAACGGCTGTTTCGCGGCGGCTCTTGACCTTTGTAACCAGAACAGACTTTGCCAGATTCGTCGACCTGTGTCGGTCCATCGACGGTCTGATTAAACAGTTCCCAGGTGAGGGGGAAGCCGCGCTGAACCGCGGCTTCCGCCTCCCGAATCGCTGTGTGAATGGTTTTGTAAGCACGACCGAGCAGCGGCGCAATCTGGTTGATGCTCAGCAGTGTATCTGCGTAGAGGGTGAAAGCGAGAAGCACCTCTCCTGCGGTGAGGTGCTTCTCGTGAAATGGCGTTCCATGGGTGTATACTGGCTTAAATTCGCAATTACGACACCGAACTCGGTCGTGTTTCTCCCACGTCATAATGCTCTGGTGACCGCAGCGAGGACAGGATGTATTCTCCCAGAACCGCTTGAGTCGCCGCTCGATGCGCGCATCGAGCGGCTCGGTGTTGATCTCTATGACTCCTAGCTCGATCAACTGCCGAAACATCCCGCCGAACGCTGGCTGAGCAGAAGGCATATTGCCAGATTAGAACTGTCTGAGTGTAATTATACGGGCTTTCCGCGTTTCTACATAAGAGCGACACGAAGCGACTGACGATGTCTCCCAAGCCACCGACGCCACCGGAAGACCTCCCGACAGAGATCGTTGACACACTCAACAGCTACTCGCCAACGGATCTCCGATACGTCGCACGCTACGCCGAGGCGCTCGCATCGCACAAAGCACGTGGCGCTCAGCCCGACGAGGAGTCAGCTGACGACCAAAATGAAGAGCGACCTGATGATATCCCAGATGACGTCCCCGCCAAAGCGACGATCACGATCAAGGCGATCAATGGTAACCGCTACTACTACTGGCAGTGGCGGGAAGGGGAAAAGATCCGCTCACAATACAAAGGGCCAGTCGACGCGGACGAGTAGCTTCTGACAAGTATACTGGGCAGCGTGTCATAGAATACGTCTCACGCCCTCTACCTGAGGATTATACAGCCCTAAATTCACTCCTAAGACCGTGATTCCTCCATTCAACGGTTCTGTTCAATCTCTAGACTGCAAATTATACCCATCGAGAACTATTGTATGACAGGCTCATACTGGGACTTAGGTCAGTAGAGCCGTCCATGCTCTCCGGACAAATTCCTCGATAATCTGGTGTTTTAGCCCTTCAAAAACGAGATCACACATCGATAGAGGGGTGTATACTCGATTTAATGGGAAGTTACTTAATAGGGTCAACAGGTGAGACGCATATCTTCTGTGGTTTGATAACAGACACACCGAACACATCGATAGAGGGGTGTGTGCTCAGGCTAACGGAAAACAGTATTTAATCTGTAGATTGAGTCGAAATAAAATCCAGGTTGTATCGTGGTAGCAGGCTGTTTTGAACACATCGATAGAGGGGTGTGTACGTGAACTAACGGGATATCATGAGCAAGGGGCCTAAGACTAGCGTACAGAATGACAATTGTTTCTTGATACAACCCTAGGGAACACATCGATAGAGGGGTGTATACGCAAACTAATGGACACAGTATCAGGTCTACTCGATCCTGAATGGATCTGGAGGGCGACGAACGGTGATCTTAGTGAGAGTCACCCCTACGTCTGGTTGCGAATTTGAGCTTCAACGACGGAGTTGACCTCATCTTCGGAGACCGCCTCAATGCGCGAATCCTCTCGAAGTGTTTCCAGAATTGTTTCTGGTCGCTCTCCGAACTGGAACTCAAGGAACATTCCAGAGCTCGGGCCGTGGCTCCGACGTTCGAAGTCGACCAGCGAATAGGTTGTGAGCTCTTTCATTTTATTGACGTACGTTTCTTGGTGGTACTGATCAGCGTCGATGGCGTCAGTCAGGTACTGGTACACACGGTAGCCGGTCGTGCTTCGAGCAGACCCGCTATCGGTTTTGGAGGCGACGGCTGCGGTTGCGTATAAGCAGAGCTTCTTTTGTGTACTAATACCACGGACAACCTCAAGCACCCGATTCTTTTCGACTTTGGCTTGTGCGGTACGGACGTGTTTTTCTCGAACGCGAGTGTCACCTTCCCGTTCAGCTAATTCACCGGCAACACGCATGAGATCAATCGCCTTCCTGGCGTCACCATGAGTTTGTGCGGCGAATGCCGCCGCAAGTGGGATGACAGCCTCGTCGACGACATCTTCGTGGAAGGCATCTTGCCTGCGTCGAAGAATCGATTGAAGTTGATCGGCATCGTAATCGTCGAAATGGACATCTTCGGGAGTAAACGAGCTAACTGCGCGACTCCCAACAGATTCCATCATCTTCGTGTCGTTCGAGATCGCAACGACCGAGATATACGCGTTTAGGTCGTCGTTCGTCCCAGCCCGAGAGAGCTGATATAGTAGTCGCGAGAACGCGGGCTCTTGTTTGTCCCGTCGTCCAACGAGCATGTCCAGTTCATCGAGGACAAATACGACGGAGTCGAAATGCTCGTTAACGATACGGTAGAGTTCGTCCCATTTCTCCTTCGTCGCGACGCCGTGTTTAGGAACCTCGACAGCAACCCCCGCTTCATCGGCAGCCTGTTGGACGAGCTCATACACGGCGATACCCAGCGTATCCAGATCTTGGCAGTTCACTTCGATTGTGCCGAACTGGATATCTCGGCTTTTACAGATCCGGCTGATGTTATGGCAAACGGCCTTTGTGATCAGCGACTTGCCCGTTCCGGACGGGCCGTAGAGGAACAAATTTGGCGGTCGGTTGTCTCCAAGCGCAACACGGAGCATTTTGGTGACCTCCTGGAGTTGCTCGTCGCGACCCACAATGCGGTCCTCTTCGACGACGTAGTTAGGATCAAGTAGCGCTCGTTCTCGAATTAGCCCCTTCTGGTCATCAAACTCGAGAAGCATATCCTCGATCGACTGGGAGGGCTCCTCAGAATCAGAATCGCCCTTGGACTGTGAATCACCAGTTGTGACGTGAGACGTATTCGACAGCTCTGCTTGAGCCGTTGTCTCATCCTCCGGCGATCCCGACTTCTCTAAAGGATCATCGGAGTCGTCAATACCCATACGCACACTGATACCGCCCTGTATGAAAAAGGTTCCCCACCTCTATCGAAGTGTAATTAGACGTTTGAAACCGCACAATACCGTATTAATCGCGTGAGAACAGTGATAACGGGGTAACTACCAGTAGCCGGTGACGATGTGTTCACGATCGCACGCTCGAAGACACACACCCCTCTATCGATGTGTTCGATGTCTTCGCAGGGTGGGGTGATTTGCTGGCTGGTTCAACTGGCGTATTCGAGGTAGTCACGTCTTGTTCGTCTAAATCGAACGAACCGTGCTCTCGTATGTTCTGAACGATTCGTTCTATTCTCCTCATTCTCTCTTCTTCTCTTCTTCAACTAACACAAACACACACACCCCTCTATCGATGTGTTCGATGTGTTCTGACAGCATGTATTCTGTGGCTTTCACAACGACAGCTCTGTGCCGCTAGCTCCCTTACAATACCCGACGTATAACAGTTCAAGACGCCGATTTTGGGCTCTATCGACAATTACAGCTCAGATCTCACTAGTATCGCCTCGACGACGAGTGAGCGGAACACATCGATAGAGGGGTGTGTCTCTTTCGCCTCAAAGTGACGCCTGTTGTATGAGAATTTTACTCTAACCGTGATTCAACTTCTAGCTTATCTAACAGCACCGAACGTCGAGAACACATCGATAGAGGGGTGTGTAGTCCGCAACGTGCTAGCTGCTACACTCACATCTGGTGTTGTAATTTCATGAAGCCGCCGCGGCCGGTGATGTATTGCTCGACCGCGGGCCAGGACAGTTCTTCGAGTTTGTGTGTGTCAGTCATTGATCCTCGTGGTTGTCGCTCACTTTCTCGTCGAGGCGGTCGGCTTTGCGGTCGTCGGCTGTCCGTTTGCTAGGATTACCGTATCCGCCGCCGCCAGGAGTCCGGACTGTGATGGTTGTACCTGCCTCTACCTCTCGAGTAGTTTTGGCGGGTAACGGCTCACCATTAGCGAGGTTCTCACCCGCTGCCCCGGGCTCGCCGCCCGCAGCGCCCTGTGGACGACGACGACGGCGCTCAGTCAGCAATGAGACTACTGCCTCGGTCTCGATGGTTACTGACCGAACCAGTCCCAAGCCGCCGCGGTACTGCCCGTCGCCGCCACTACCCTCACGGAACCCGTATTGTTCGACTGTGAAGGGATACTCAGCTTCTAGTACCTCAATTGGTGTGTTTAGCGTGTTAGTCATCCCAACTTGGACGCCGTCCATCCCGTCTTTGTTGGGTCGTGCGCCGAATCCACCGCCGATAGTCTCGTAGTATGTGAACCCTCCACGATCGCGGTTCCCAATAATAACGTTGTTCATGGTCCCCTGCGATGCTGCTGGCACACGTTCAGGGGCAGCCTCGGCGAACGCCGCGAACACCACGTCGGTGAGTCGTTGGCTGGTTTCAACATTGCCCCCAACGACCGACGCCGGTGGTGTCGGATTCACGACCGTTCCCTGTGGAGCGGTAACAGTGATGTCGGCGTAACTCCCATAATTCGGGGGAATCTCGGGGTCAGTGATACACCGAACTACAAAGTACACCGCGCTCTTCGCCACCGACAGCGGTGCGTTCATGTTGCCGGCACACTGGTCGGCGGTCCCTGTGAAGTCAACTTCGACTGTGGCCCCATCGACGGTGATGGACACCCTAATCGGTATCTCTGCGTCGCTCACGCCGTCGCCCTCAAGCACATCATGGGCCTCATAAGTTCCATCGGGGAAAGCAGTCAACTCATCTGTCATCCGGGCCTGAGAATAGTTGATAACCGCGCCGAATGCCTGGTTGACTTGGTCGCGTCCGTGCTCGTCGATAAGCGAGCGCAATCGGTCTTCAGCACGATCGTGGGCCGCAAGCTGTGCGCGAAGGTCTGCTCGCCGTTCGGTCCTGTTACGTACGTTCGCTAAAATCATCGCCAGCAGATCCTCGTTCAGCTCGCCTCCGGAGCGGAGCTTGACCGCGGGGAGGCGTAACCCCTCTTGGTAAATATCAGTAGCGCCGGCGGGCATGCTCCCGGGAGTCATCCCACCCATGTCCGCGTGATGCGCCCGTGTTACGGCGTAGCCGATGACATCTGATTCTGTTGCGATTGGTGAGACAATCGTCACGTCCGGGAGATGGGTCCCTCCCTCGAACGGGTCGTTCAGGATGTACGCATCACCCGGCTCGGGATCCTTTGCGGTCACGGCGGCAACGGCGTCCGGCATCGCGCCGAGATGAACCGGAATGTGCTCTGCTTGTGCGACCATCCGGCCGTCAGCATCGAACAGCGCAGTAGAGCAATCTTGCCGTTCCTTGATGTTCGGCGAGTAGGCACTTTGTATAAGTACCTTCCCCATCTCCTCAGCAATGCTCTCAAGTTTATTTCGAAACACCTCAAGCGTCACTGAGTCGATACTTTCGGCTGTCGAGTCGTCAACCGTCATCGTTGTACCTCCGTGAGTGCGAGCGAGCCGTTCTTTTGTACAGTTGCCTCCCACTCGGGAGGAACAACAGTCGTGCTTTCGTCTTGTTCGAGCACGGCTGGGCCGTCGATTGTGGTCCCGCTCGTCGTTGGTCGACGGTAGACAGGAGTTGTGTACTCCGTACCGTTGAACACGGCAGTATGCTCTGCCACTTTCTCGAAGGTTTCTTCTGTGAGCTCAGTCGCAGAAGCGCTCCGTGGGATCGTCGCGGTGACTCGGAGATTTACCACTTCAACTGGTTCCTCGGCCGTATAGCCGTACACTCTCTTGTGGGCCGTCTCAAATGCGGTCCGAAGTACGTCAGTCTCGATAGGCTGCTCCACGTCGACCTCAAGTTCGAAGCTTTGCCCCCGGTAGCGGAGGTCAGCTGAACACTGAAGCGATATGTCACCTGCGCTGCGGTCGGACGGTAGTTCGGCCGTAAGTTGCTCGTACACCGTCTTAAGTTCTGTTCCCATTGTTTCCGACAGAGGCGTTTGATACGTTCGGACAGCGTCGTACGTCTCGTCGGCGTCGAGCAGACCGTACGCCGATAGCACGCCGCAAACGTGAGGAACAACGACGGTTCCGATGTCAAGATCATTCGCGAGCGCCGCGGCGTGTACAGGACCTGCACCGCCGAATGCGGCGAGACCGAACTCGCGGGGATCGTGTCCTCGTTCTACAGTGACTGAGCGGATCGCTCGAGTCATATTGGTGTTCGCAACGCGGAACACGCCTTCTGCGGCCTCTCGTGCGGAGTCGAGATCAGCTTCGTCCGCCAGTCGTTCAAGCGAATCAATAGCGGCATCCACGTCGAGCTTGAGTTCCCCGCCTAGTTGCGTCTCCTCGCTGAGATAGCCCAGCACGAGGTTTGCGTCCGTCACCGTTGGCTCTTTGCCCCCATGACCGTAGCAGGCAGGCCCTGGCTTCGAGCCTGCTGACCGAGGTCCTACGCGGAGTGCGCCACCAGCGTCGACCCACGCGATGCTCCCACCGCCAGCTCCAACAGTCGTCACATCAACCATCGGAACGCGGATTGGGTGGCCATCGATCTCACTTTCTGTGGTCCGCTCCACGCTGCCATCTCGAATGAGGCTCACGTCGCTCGACGTACCGCCCATATCGAATGTAACGAATCCCTCAAATTCGTCTTCTCCTACCGTTGTCCCATTTGCTCCAACGACGCCCGCCGCGGGACCAGATAGTACAGTTTGAACGGCGTGGGTACGAATCTCACTTGCCTCGGCGATTCCACCGTTGGACTGCATGATTCGGGGCTGAGGCAGCCCCAGATCGCTAGCACGCTCCGCTAACTGTCCGATGTAGGAGTCGATCACCGGCGTAACGTACGCGTCAACGGCTGCTGTTGATGTCCGCTCGTACTCGCGGAACTCGTTGAGAACCTCATGAGAGGCCGACACCGAGACATCGAGTGCCTCCCGAAGCCGCTTGGCTACGAGCTGTTCGTTGCTCGGATCAACGTATGCGTGAAGGAAAGAGACAACGATGCTCTCGACATTCCGCTCGCGTATTTGCTCTATAAGATCATCGATCACGTCCGCGTCGGGCACCGTTCGATCGCCCTCTATCGTTGTCCGCTCTGGAAGCTCGAACCGGTTCCGACGCTGTATCAGTGGTGTCGGCTTCTCAGCGTCAAGATCGTAGAGATCTGGACGCGTCTGCCGACCCACTTCCAGTACGTCACGGAAACCGTCCGTGGTCACGAGTGCCGTTTCGGCGCCGTCAGCTTCGAGCAGGGCATTGGTCGATACCGTCATCGCATGTGAGAAATCGGTGATCTCGGACGGGTCAATTCCTGCGTCCTTACAGGCCTGCTGGATCCCACGGATGACACCCTCGCTCTGGTCTGTCGTCGAGGGAACCTTTGTCGTTGTGAGCGTGCCCTCTGCGATGAGTACCACGTCGGTAAACGTACCGCCGACATCAACGCCGACGGCCGTCGTCATTGTTCCTCGCTCGACCGAGCACCGCCCCATCGATTTATGCCAACCATTGAGCGTCTGTCGGCCCGTGTGCCGTGCTTCATTGATATGTTGTACCAAGGATCTCTCCTAGAAAAGAGTAATTAAGATGGGAGCATACTCTGTGTAAGCTAACCCACGGCTAAAGCCGTGGGCTTTCAGCGTGGACTCCCGCTCTGGCCGACATTTCGGCAGGAGGGTCATACTCTCCATTCGCGTTCAGCGTCCCGCTGTTCAACCGCACGCCTACGGGTGCGCCTCCACCAGAGCCAGTTTGGTTCCGGCGGAGATACCGCAAGCCGATGTTCTTGGCGGCGTTGTAGTCGGCGTGGTTCTCGTACCCGCATTTCAGGCACTCGAACTCTTCGCCGTTACGGTTGTCGGGGTGCGTGAACCCACACGTCGAACACCGCCGTGACGTGTTCTTCGGGTCAATCTGCTCCACGTTGATGCCGTACTCGGCTGCTTTGTACTCGACGTACTCGAACAGGCGGTTGAATGCCCACTTGTGGCCCCACGACGCACCAGTGCGCTCACGGATGTCGGTCAAGTCCTCAAACGCTATCACCGAACAGCTGTACTCGCGGGCTTCAGCTACCAACTCGTTCGAGATGCGGTGGAGCGTGATTTTGAACCGACCTTCCTCTTTCCGACCGACCGATTGGATGTTCTCATGCGCCCACCGCGTGCCGTGTTCCTGTAAGTCACCACGCCGTTGCTCGTATTCGCGCCGCCAGTGGTCGAACTCGTCACCCGTCCAGAACGTGCCAGTCGAGGCAACTACAAGACTGTTCACGCCGAGGTCAACCCCGAGAACCGTTCCGTTCTCGGTGGCTGTCTGCTCCGCCGTGTCAGACTCCACTTCCATCTTGCAGTGGATGTGAAGCATCCAGTCGCTGTCCCGGTAGTGTAACTCCGCCCCTGTCGTCTCGTACTCATCTGAGAAGAGGTATTCCGCGTGGGGCGTGTCCTGTTCGTCGTCAGGAAGCACGTAGTCGGCTTCAATCCGTCCGTCTGTGGTGGCGAGGCTGACGTACTCGTCGTGGAAGGTGGCGGTGCGGTGGTCGTAGACGACGTGTGGACTGGTGAAGTGCGGCATCGACGCCTTCTTCCCCTGTTTCCACTTCTTGACCACGCCCTTACAGGCGTCAGCGGCCTTGTTCCGGGCGGCTTGGACGTGGTTGCTGTGTAACGCCGTCTCGTCGCGCACGTCTTCGTAGGTGTCGTCGTGGAGCGTAGTTTTGCTCGTGGTGACGTATTCGCCTTCGAAGGCGTGGCGAGTTACGTAGTTAGCGGCCCACAGGAACTCGTCGACGGTGTCTT
Organism: Halorubrum sp. CGM4_25_10-8A; assembly: GCF_005435025.1. Lineage (NCBI taxonomy): Archaea > Methanobacteriati > Methanobacteriota > Halobacteria > Halobacteriales > Haloferacaceae > Halorubrum > Halorubrum sp. CGM4_25_10-8A. Next base: position 10,319 of record NZ_SGTX01000019.1, read on the forward strand.
CGATGAGTGCGGCGTCGTCACTATCCACGGCGAGTTTCACCGGAACAGTGCGCCGCTTCTCCATACATCATACGTACTGCCAATAATTCAAAACTATTGGGGAGTCGGCCCTGTCGTAGTCGGTGGATTGTTGCACGGAGCGTACGCGCTTCCTCCCACCCCTGAAGGGGTGGGTTTCCGCGCTGTTTCCGCTATGATTCGGCCAGAGCGGGAGTCCACGCTGAAAGCCCACGACTTTAGTCGTGGGTTAGCTTACTTTGATCCGACACCTCACGCCATACTCCGTCCGGGAGCCACGGGGCCGTAGAATTGCCCGTGGAATCCGAACGGGAGACGATGCGGGAGCTCGGCTCGGCCGAGTTCCCCGAGCGTCTCGGCGTTGAGACAGACCAACCGGGAGCGGTCTGCCTCGGGATCTAATACGACCGAGAGCAGCACCCCGTCGTCCTCGTTTTCTGCCTCAGGCGCGGGGACGAACAGCGGTTCGCCTGGATGAGTACCTGACTCGCGCCAGCGGTGGGCCGTGCCGGTGTCGACGTCCACCTTCGTGATATCTGTCGGTAGACTTGACGCTCCGTCAGTTTCGGCGAGGTAGACGTATCGGTGGGGTGTACCGTTAACCGCTCGGTAGTTGATCACTGGGAATTCAACTGGACCACGGTGGAGTGGCTCTCGAGTTGCCTCACCGCCGGACAACGGTACCGTGTACCGACACAGGTCGCCTCGTGGAAGGTCCGGATCGTCGCTCCGGAGGTTTGACAATGCGAGTCCGGTCACTGCTCGATCATCGTCGAACGCAACTACATCGACGACGAGCTCGCCATCACGCTCGAACGCGTTCGCGTGGTGATAGATGAACGCCGGTGACGCCGACGCGGTTGCCACGTGTTCACCGGTCGAGCGATCGAGGATGACGAAGCGGAGGGGCGTCGACAGTGGCTGAAACGCGTCAAGGAACGTCTCCTTCGTTACGGTACCTTTGAGGAGCTGCGTGGTATCCAGCCCGTACGCGTTTACCGTCACGACGACGTGCTGGCCGGTCACAGCGAAGGAATGAATGTACGGTGCCTCATCGAACTGAAGCCGACTCAGTGGGGTCGGCGTCCCACCGTCTCTCGGCCGCTTGAACACCGTATACACCGTGTTGCGACCATACGACACCCCCAGATTGATGAACTCTTCCGCGACAGGGTCGTAGTGAACATGAGCGAGAGTCAAATCGCAGTCCAATCCAGCCGTGAGATCGATTCGCCCCGTCGTTTCGAGCGTGTCAGGGTCGAACGTCAGTGCTGTCGGTGACTCAGTAACCGCCGCGAATTCGTCGCCGAACCGCTGGATACCGATGACTGGGTTGTCCGGAAATGTCCCATCGAGAACTTGACGCAGTCGTGTCCAGACCGATCGATCGGGAGGTGTTCCTGGGAACGGGGTTCGGACGCCGCCATGATCCTGTGCGAATGCGTAATCCCGGCTCTGGACAAATTTGTTCGCGTACCTAACCTCACCGTTGTCAATCCGAAAGCGCCGGAGCATGGCGAACGGGTCGAACCAGTGTCGCAGCCCTGTGTCGCCGGCCTCGAACTGTCCCGGCCCGTTCCCGATGAGATCCCCAGAGAGCCAGTCTGGAAACTCTCCGGTAGTGGGTAACTGTTTGTCCTCAATCTCTTCACGCTGCGTGCGGAAACCGGCGCGATAATCTCTGTGTTCGCTCATACGACCCATTGGAACTGATGTGGCCTATTATCATCGGTAGTTGTGTAGCTCAACCGTGGCGCTGCGAGCAGCATCTCATATCTAATGCGAATCTACTAACTGCCTAAATTTAAACGAACCCTCATAACAAACAGAACCACGATATGCTAGCTTCGCGTTGGTTGAAATCAAGCTAGATATCTCTCACTTATGCCAATAGATAGCCAACGTACACTTGACAGTCTACATACTATATGTCGTTTGTTCGCATGTAGGCCTCAGGAGTCAACACTGTAGCTAGCAATAAAAATGAAATCGTCGGAATGGTCTCTGCGACAGATCTCACGGCGCAGCTAACATACGTGGGTAGCAGTGGAACTGACTGATTGGATGAACTTGCTGTCGTTCGCCGTCTGACTACTAGCTCCGTGTATCTAAGACTATTATCTAAGATACAAAACTAAGACCTTTACCTGAGACTTGTGCCTACGCTTCCTACTGGAATTCTAACTCAACGGCTGCTGCGACGCTCTCCAGCAACGTCATCCGAAACTTGGCCCGGTTATTTGAAGCGGCCAGCTCACGAAGTCTCAATGGTCATCGAGTAGACAATCGTACGCTGCGGCAATTGGATAGTTCCATCCACGCCCGAGTGCCTTCTGTGTGATACGAAGTGGCGGTGGAGTTTGCCGTCGTTTGAATTCGGCGTGTGTAGTCCGTCTAAGTGCTTCGTCAACAACGTGGTCGGGATATTCCTCTCGTATCGAACTGATGGTTTCGCCTTCCTCGATATACTGTTCAAGAATAGGATCCAGTACCTCATACGCTGGGATTTCCTCTTCGTCGGCCTGCCCGGAACGAAGCTCTGCGCTCGGCTCTTTCTCAATTACAGACGTTGGAATCACAGGCGATGATCCTGCTGAGGAAAGTGTCTCGTTGAACACACCAGCTAACTCGTAGACCAGCTGTTTGTAACAATCACCGAGTGGAGCAAGCGCGCCTACGGCGTCGCCGTACAGCGTACAGTAGCCGACTGCGGCTTCGCTCTTATTATCTGGGGTGAGCACGAGCGCATTACGCTGGTTCGCTATTCCCATGAGGATAGACCCACGGATTCGCGCTTGGATGTTCTCAGCAGCAACACCAGTGAGCGATGCGTTGTTCGCATCAAGCGTCTGGGAGATGTCCTCCACTGCCGATCCGATAGGGATCACATCGAACTCGATGCCTAAGTTTGCCGCTACCGTCTGAGCGTCGGCGATGCTCTGTTGGCTTGTGACCTCACTTGGGAGAGACACGGCATAGACGTTCTCTGCGTCGAGTGCCGCTACTGCGAGCGCGGCCGCGACTGCGGAATCAATCCCACCTGATAACCCAACTACGGCTTCCTCAAACCCGGTTTTTTCGAAGTAATCCCCTACGCCGAGCGTGAGTGCTTTGCGGGCCTGCGTAGCGCGGGTTTCAGTATTACCTGTCGGAACTGTTGCGTCTCCGCCGACCGAAACGTCCACGACAGTAGTGCTAGACTCGAATCCTGTCAACTGCTCGTGGACCGCTCCATCAACAGCGACCAATGAGTGTCCGTCGAAGATCAACTCGTCATTCCCACCGACTTGATTAACAAACACAACCGGACAGTCTGTCTCAGCAGCATGCGTTGCGAACCGGTGTTCACGTCGAGACGGTTTCTCGAGACTGAATGGGCTCGCAGAAAGCGTAATAATAAGATCCGCTCCGCTCGCAGCTGTGTCCTGTAGCGGACTCTCGTCGTGGCGGCGTGTCCCGGTTACGACGGCATCCTGCCACGCGTCTTCACAGATCGTGAGTCCAATGGCGGTGTCCGCGATATCTACGACTACTGGGTCGGTCCCGGGCTGGAAGTACCGATGCTCATCGAAGACATCGTATGTCGGCAGTAACCGCTTGTGGTACGTTTCACTCTTCTTTCCATCGCGGAGCACGATTGCGGCATTGTGGATCGGCGCACCGCTGTCACGCTCGGTTCTGACCGCAGCGCCGACGATTAACGGTGGCCCGTCAGTGGTTTCTAAAGCCAGATCATTGAGAGCTGCTTCTTGAGCATCAAGTATCTCTGCTCGGTGGAGTAAATCACGCGGTGGATACCCAACTATCGAGAGTTCAGGTGTGACAACGAGATCAGGCTCAGTATCCGCCAGCTGCCTGTACTCCTTGGTGATCTTACCGAGGTTCCCGTCTACATCACCGATTACAGGGTTGTGTTGTATGACTCCTACTTTGAGCTGCTCTTTCATCTCTATAACAATATGTTGGGCGCACGGTAATAAAAACAGATCTAATATGAGTAACCGATCATTTCCGTTTGATCAATGAACGGGGGTCTGTCGGAGCAATTTCAGATTCGAGTTCACCAAGCGACATCACCTCTCGCGACCGAGACAGGACAGACATGACCGACCGTGTGTCCGGCCTGTACCGTTCCTCATATGCTTTGAGCTGGCGTGGAATCACTGAGCCTGATCCCGTGCGCGGTAACTCTCGTAGCGACGGCAGCCGGGACTGACCACACTGTATCGGTTGGCACCGCCATCCCATCGATCGCAAGACAGACCAGTTCTCCCCGGCCGCGACGCGCCGCAACGACAAACTCAAATCGACGAGAGCGGGCGTCGACCGCCGTCACGTGGATTGTCGAGAGACTATTGGCACTCTCCCACGTTGTCGTGTCGACGACGCTGAGTTCGCCTGCTGGTGTTACGACTGACGAGCCACAGGCCGGACAGGACCCCTCATGCGGTGTCGTTCCAAGATACCCATAGTCAGTGTCACATGCGAAGCAGTGTTCCATCGTTCGTTATGAGCGACGGGATAACACTGTCTCTGCGATGTTTGCCTTATTAGAACACGCCGGGCAGGCAACTACGTCACCGCCGTCCAACCCGAACACGGTCACAAACTGTTGTGAGACGTGTGCTCCGCAGTGTGCGCACTCCGGCATTAGATCACCCTAGCGAGCCCTCCATCTCGAGTTCGACGAGGCGGTTCAGCTCGACGGCGTACTCGATCGGCAGTTCCTCCGTGATCGGCTCGATGAACCCGGAGACGATCATCTGTTTGGCGTCGTCGTCGTCGAGCCCGCGCGACTGGAGGTAGAAGATGTCCTCGTCGCCGATCTTCCCGACGGTTGCTTCGTGAGCGACGTCGACCTTCGACTCGTTGATCTCCATGTACGGCATCGTGTCCGACGTCGACTCGTTGTCGAACATCAGCGCGTCGCACTCGACGGCCGTCGAGGAGTTTTCGGCGCCGTCCGCGATGTGGACGAGCCCGCGGTAGTTGGTGCGGCCGCCGTCCTTCGCGATCGACTTCGACTCGACGGTCGACTTGGTCTCGGGCGCGTTGTGGTACACCTTCGCGCCGGTGTCGATGTCCTGGCCCTCGCCCGCGAAGGCGATGGTGATGTGGTTGTCGGAGGCACCGCGGCCCTTCAGGATCGTCGAGGGGTACAGCATCGTCGCCTTCGAGCCCATCGAGCCGGAGATCCACTCCATGCGCCCGCCATTCTCGGCGATGGCGCGCTTCGTGTTGAGGTTGTACGTGTTCTTCGACCAGTTCTGGACGGTCGAGTACTGGACGTGGGCGTCCTCGTCGACGAAGACTTCGACACCGCCACAGTGGAGATTGAACTTCGAGTACTTCGGGGCCGAACAGCCCTCGATGTAGTGGACCTCGGCACCCTCCTCGGCGATGATGAGCGTGTGCTCGAACTGGCCCATCCCCTCGGAGTTCATCCGGAAGTACGCCTGGACCGGCATGTCTACCGTGGTGTTTTCGGGGATGTAGACGAACGAGCCGCCCGACCAGATGGCGCCGTGAAGCGCCGCGAACTTGTTGTCGCTCGGGGGGACGCACTTCGTCATGAAGTGCTCGCGGACGAGTTCTTCGTGTTCTTGGACAGCCTCGTCCATGTTACAGAAGATGACGCCCTTCTCTTCCCACCGCTCCTGCATGTTCTGGTAGACGACCTCCGACTCGTACTGCGCGCCGACGCCCGAGAGCGCGTTCTTCTCCGCCTCCGGGATGCCCAACTTGTCGAAGGTATCTTTGATGTCATCAGGGAGCTCGGTCCAGTCGTCGACGCCCGCCCGCACGTCGACGTCCGGCCGAATGTAGGGGACGATCTCGTCGACATCGACCTCGCTCAGGTCCGGCTGGCCGGGCCAGTCGGTCGGCATCGGCATCTCTTGGAACTGTTCGAGGGCCCGCAGGCGGCGCTCCAGCATCCACTCCGGCTCGTCTTTGTCCTCCGAGATGACGCGCACCGTCTCCTCGGTAAGGCCCTTTTCGCTTTTGAAAGCGGACTTCTCCTCTTTCTTGAATTCGAAGCGGGCCTCGGTATTTGTCTCTTTGAGATCGTCTTGTTTTGAACTCATCAAAGTAATCTTTAGACACCACGAACATAAGCGTGGTGCGCTTAGACACTCTTTTGTAACTTAAAATGGTTTCTTTAACGAAAGAGAACAACCTTGCGAGATTTAATTTGGTTTCTCTATCTGGCAGAATTTAACATGTGGCGAGAGAGATATCCTGTACAGTCTCAACCACGGTCACTCGTTAGCGAGAACGACTTGGCAGCACTGAATAGCCGCCTCAATATGGCGATCGGCAACCAAATCATCTGTTTCGTCAGCCGACTCAAGCAGTGTGGCAACCTGACGAACCCGCTTTTGCCTGGTTTGCGTGTCAAGACCGTCACTGGCAGCGTCGCGGGCGACGGCTTCAGCTTCCCCGAGCCATCGGTTCGTTGCTGGCGGCACTGGGCGGTCTGCGGTCGCAGTTAGGTGTGTCGCCAGTGCGTCGACCGCGGCCCGTGGCTCGGTCGGGATTTCTATTTCGTCAGTCATCGTTAGCGTATTGGCACCCACAGTCAAGAATTGTGGCCATAACTACCCTCCAAATGTTTGAGCACGACCGTTGCTAGCCCACAGCGGGGTACAATTGTCTTCGAAAAAATCGCTGTAGCGCAGTTGAACCTGGTGTGCTCAATGCATCTGAGCCCAATCACCCACGCCCGGCAATCAAACTGAATTGTACTATTCCAATTCTATTGGGTAAGGTTTATGTGACAGCCCTCACCACCAGATGTTGCGGTCAAAATCGAGAGGCACCACATATGGGGTTAAGACCATGGAGGATTAAGCAGTGACAACTATGAACTGCCCGGACTGCGGGAACGAGCGAACACGCGTCATCGATACAGGGGCCAGTACCGACGGAACCTCCGTCCGACGACGCCGCGAGTGTCAACGCTGTTCGTTCCGCTTTACGACCTACGAACGTCCGGAGTGGGAATCCCTCCAAGTGAAAAAACGCGACGGAACCATCGAACCGTTTGACCGACAGAAACTCCGCGCAGGGATCGAGCGAGCCGTTGAGAAGCGAGATGTGACGGAGACAACAGTGACTACTCTCGTTGACGATATCGAGAGCGAACTACAAGATCAAGAGGCACGGATCGTCTCTTCGAGTCTCATCGGCGAACTCGTCTCCGAGAACCTCCGCACGCTCGATAAGATAGCTTACATTCGGTTTGTCTCCGTTTACAAAGCATTCTCTGAGCCGCAGGAATTCTTGAGAGAACTTGATGCGGTCCTGGATGCAGAACTTGATGACTTCGACGCCTCGGACGGTTCACTATGATACAACCATACGCAGATCAAACGAATGCTCGGTCAATCCCTGACCGGACGAGCATGGCCCAGGTCCAGACGCACAGAGAACGACGGCAACAGAAACCACCCAACAGAGAACGATTCCTCCAGAGTACGTACCAATGACTGAAAGCAAAACCACAGGCGGAGAGTCAGAGACTGACATCTTCTCCGAACGAACGCAGCTCAAACCGTACGAATACCCCGACGTTCTTGAGTACAAAGACGCGATACGGAACAGCTACTGGGTTCACACGGAGTTCAATTTCTCAGGAGACGTCCAAGACTTCAAAGTCAACACGACTTCTGCCGAGAAGGCCGTTATCAAGCGGACAATGCTGGCCATCGCGCAGATTGAGGTCCAGGTCAAGACATTCTGGGCAGACATCTACGACGAGATGCCCAAAGCAGAGGTCGGGAACGTCGGCATGACCTTCGCAGAGAGTGAAGTCAGACACATGGACGCGTACAGTCACCTCCTCGACATCCTGGGGATTGCGGAAGACTTCGAGGAGGTGACCGACGTCCCCGCAATCGAGGAGCGGATTGACTACCTCGACGAGTATCTTGAGAAGAGCGAGAGCGACGACACACAGGAGTACGTGATGAGTCTCCTCCTGTTCTCTACATTCGTTGAACACGTCTCGCTGTTCTCGCAGTTCCTCATCATGACGAGCTTCGACAAACACGAAAAGAAGTTCAAGGGGATCGCAAACGCCGTCGAGGCGACCAGCAAGGAAGAGCAGATTCACGGGCTATTCGGTGTCGAACTCGTGGAGACGATTCGCGAGGAGAATCCGGACCTCTTCGACGAAGACTTCGAAAAAGAGGTCCAAGCCGCCTGTCAGCAGGCGTTCGAGGCTGAGATGAAGATACTAGACTGGATCTTCGGTGAGGGTGAACTGGAGTTCCTTCCCCGGGCGCACGTCGACGCATTCCTCCGGGATCGGTTCAATCAGAGCCTCGAGAACGTCGGTGTCGAGCCGATATTCGACCCGGACGATGACCTGCTCGAGGAGACCCGGTGGTTCGATGAGGACATCATGATGACGAAAGATAACGACTTCTTCAGCAAGCGGTCGACCACGTACAACAAGCACTCGCAGAGCGTTACCGCAGAGGACATGTTCTAACGATGGCACAAACAGAACCAGCACTCGACGAGGTACAACAGCAGCACGAGGAACCGTTCTATTGGCTGAACGAGGATAGCAGGGCATTCCTCAACGAGGGGTACCTGCTTGAGGGCGTCACAGCCGAGGAAAGGGTCAGAGAGATCGGAGAGCGGGCTGAAGAAATCTTGGATGATGACGGCTTTGCGGACAAGTTCTATGACTACATGAGTCGGGGTTTCTACAGCCTCGCGAGTCCAGTGTGGTCGAACTTCGGTCTGGACCGAGGCCTGCCCATCAGTTGCTTCGGTAGCTACATGGCGGACAGCATGGAGAGCATCCTCTACACACAGGCCGAAGTGGGCGAGATGACCAAGTTGGGCGGCGGGACCAGCGGGTACTTCGGCGAGATCCGGCCCCGAGGCAGCCCGATCACGAACAACGGCAAGAGCAACGGGAGCTATAGCTTTACCGAGCTGTTCGACACGATCATCAACGTTGTCAGCCAGGGAGAGACGCGGCGCGGACAGTTCGCGGGGTACATCGACATCGAACACGACGACTTGGACGAGTGGCTCAACATCAAGACCGAGGGCGACCCTGTACAGGACATCTACTACGGCGTCATCATTGGTGACGACTGGTTCCAGGCGATGGTCGACGGCGACGAGGAGAAGCGAGAGACGTGGGCAGAGATCATCGAGACGCGGATCAACATCGGTGTCCCGTACATCATCTTCCGGGACAACATGAACGACGGGAAGCCACAGGTATACAAGGACAAGGGCTACGAGATCAACGCTTCCAACCTCTGTACCGAGATCGCGCTGCCCGCCACGCCGGACGAGAGTTTCGTCTGTTGTCTCTCGTCAATGAACGCGCTCCATTACGACGAGTGGAAAGACACCGACGCAGTAGAGACGCTGACGCGGTTCCTCGACGCCGTCATGGAGGAGTTCATCCAAGAGGCGGAGGGGACGCAGTTCATGGAACGGCCAGTGCGGTTTGCGAAACGGCACAGGGCGATCGGCATCGGCGTCCTCGGCTGGCACAGCTACCTCCAGAGCGAGATGATTCCGTTCGACAGCATGGAGGCGATGGAAAAAAATGAGGAAATCTTCCGCACCATCAAGGAGCGAAGTTACGAGGAGAGTCGTCGGCTCGCCGACGAGTTCGGTGAGCCGGAGGTGCTCGACGGCTACGGTCGCCGGAACGCAACGACGATGAGCGTGGCCCCGACGAAATCCAGCAGCGTCATCCTGGGGCAGGTCAGTCCGAGCATTGAACCACTAAAATCGAACTACTTCGTCCGTGACGGTGCGAAGCTCAAATCGACGCAGAAGAACCGATTCCTCGAGGGGATACTGAAACAGCGAGGCAGAGATGAGCGTGAAGTCTGGGACAGCATCGCACAGAACGACGGGAGCGTCCAACACCTCGACTGCCTAACCGACGAGGAGAAGGAGGTGTTCAAGACCTTCGCCGAGATTCCACAGATGGCGATCATTAACCAGGCAGCGCAGCGGCAGAAACACATCGACCAGGCACAGAGCTTGAACGTCTCAATCGATCCGAGCGAAGTGAGCGTCAAGGAGATCAACCAGCTCTACATCGAGGCTTGGAAAAAAGGGGTGAAGAGTCTCTACTACCAACACAGCGTCAACGCCGCACAGAAGTTCAGCCGAGATATCCTCGAATGTAAGGCCTGTGAGAGCTGATACCCCGGCAGCCAGTATGAGTTAGCCGAAACCACGCATCACAGCCCTGCGATATCCGCTGTGACATCCTCCTCGCCGTAAACGGCGGGATTCTCGCCTGAAAAATGGGATTTCAACAGAGCCACAGAGAGTCAATCCTGCTGGGAAAGATCTCCAAGAGCAGTCACAGTATGCGGGCTGGTATCGATAAACACTGCCCCGTCGGCGAGGACTGGTTGAGACCAGATCGTTCCACACGCAAAGTCGTCACCGAGAGTATAGTGCCAACGCCGTGTTCCATCGATCCGCTCAAACGCAACGACTGCTGGACAACCAAGCGATTCCATGAACACTGGTGCGACGACGCTTTCGCGCCCAACTGCGAGTGGGCCGCGGACAAAATGTCGGGTCGGATTTCTCGACAGAGACCACTGCCTGCCGCCGTCTGGCACCGAAACCGCTGCGAGACCGGATTCGGAAAGCACGAAAGCGGTACCATCGTCAACGGCGATACTGCGAACCCGTCCGTGCGGAAGCTCTACAGATGCTCTCTGCTTTCCGTCGCTATGATCATAGACACTAATATCGGCTCCCTCACCGATTAGGACACCACTCGTCACACAGACATGCGTCGAATAGCGGTCAGTATCTGCGATTCCTTGCTGCCAGATCAACTCCCCGGTGTCTATTTCAAGACAGCGTAGAACTTCTTCACCTGTCTTAGATGTTCCAGTAACATATACGTGATCGTCAAATACTGCTAGTCCACGTCCGCCGCCTCGCAGTACAGAATCTCGCCATTTGATCTCGCCTGACTCGGCCGTAACGGCGATAATGTAGTACTTCTGACCGTGCGTAAAATCAATCAGCCCGATCTGTCGATCTGGGACGACCGTCGTCGATATCGAAGATACATGCCCCGGAAGCTTTCGTTGCCACCGCTCACTGCCGTCGGCAGTACTGAACGAATAGAGCCTCCCCCGGGTCGCAACTAACAACTGATCATTGATGATGCCTCCTGAGACACCAACCGGTTCCGTATCGTCAAGGTCGTGATCGAGGGCTGTTTGCCACCTGTGCTCGCCGGTTTGAGCATTGAGTGCGGTAAGGCCATCGTCATCGTCAACAGTATATACGGTTTGATCAGCCACTACCGACAGCATCTGGCCACTGCCACCGCCCCACGCTAGATTTCCGCGTTCAGGGACTGTGACATCGGATGTAGCCGTTTTCTGGGCATCACATCGTGACTGGTTCCATCCACTGGTCGGTGCTGTCGGCAGTGATCGGTCAGGGGAGGCAAGGCATCCGGAGGCCCCACATACACCAGCCATGGACGCGAGCACTCTACGACGGGTCCAGCTCATATCCCGACCTAACCGGGCTCGAAATTAATTGTTCCAACGTACTTCTGTGGCCGAAACAGTCCCCGATTTGTCTTGCCAACACGTTTCTCACAGTTTCGGAGGATAGGCCAGTTTCAGGTCGAATTAGCATCAATTCGTGGTGATTCTCAGCGTTCCAAGATCAATTTTGAATCATTGCTCTCGAACTGCCAGACGAGCGTACGAAATTGTGTGGATTTTGGCGCTGCTGGATACGGTTGTCACTCTTGAGCGGCGGACCCAGCGAGATCTCAGCGGGTTAGTCGTGTGGCTCTGTTGAAATACTCAACGGTTGATAGTTTCACAACCCTGATCGCTCAGTACCGGATCTCTATGGATCGATGTGGTGTACCGCTTCAGGAGACAGGAGTCGGTAAGTGGGCAACGCAACCCACCCGTTTGGGAGAACACGAACCTTGTCTTGGTGAAGCACCTTCTCTTGTTCCAAATCCCCATACACGGTCGCGTTTTCGTAATCAACTAAGAGTTGATCCGGGAGTTCATCAGGTACGAAGACCATGTTTGACGGACCGTTCCTGCGAGCATAGTTCCTGTCACAAGCCGAGATACGGTCGCTTTGGGGCTCTCATCAATCGACTATTTCATGCGAAAAATGTTTGAAGAATAGGATTTCAACAAAGCCATCTTGATGCGTTCTTTTCACTCGACATCATCCATACAGTCTTATTCGAGAGGTACACCAGACGATACAAATCCGCACGCAACCGAGAACGACTATGATCGAGTCGCTCCTCCGGATTGACGTCGTCCTCTTCGTCCTCATCGGCGTGCTGGGCGGCGCACACTGTATCGGGATGTGCGGTCCACTTGTGACGATGTACTCGAAACAGATGACGCCGCAGCCCGATGGCGGGACGGTGACAGCCAACGACGGGCGTGCCGGTCATCTCACGACCTACGAGGTTCGCCAGCATTTCCTGTTCAACGTCGGCCGGGCGACGACGTACGCGATTCTCGGGGCCGTCTTCGGCGCGCTCGGGAGCGTCGTATTCGTTACCGCTGACCAGCTGACACCGATCGCCGATCTCCTGCGAGGTGTTGTCGGTCTTGCGGTCGGAGGGTTCATTGTGGCGACGGGCGTTCGGTACGTCATCGGTGGAAGCGGAGGCGATATTCGCATCCCTGGCGTCCAGCGCGTTACGTCGTGGCTCGCAGCGAGAGTTCACCGACACGTGAACAGCCCGAGTATTGTCGGGCTGGGAGCCGTCCACGCGTTTCTCCCCTGCCCGATGCTGTATCCCGCGTATCTGTTCGCCTTCGCGAGCGGCTCCCCGACCACAGGGGGAATCGCTCTCGGTGCCCTTGGCATCGGGACGATTCCGGCAGTTTTCCTCTATGGGACGATTATCCAGTCGATCGACGTCGCCCACCGGCGACGCGTTCATCGGCTACTCGGTGTGGTGTTCGTCGTGCTGGGGTACGTGCTGCTTGCGCACGGATTGATGGCACTCGGTGTTCACCTCCCACATCCGATGTTCCCGCATTACCAGCCCCTCGGTGGCGCAATGGGGCACTGACCGAGCACTGGATCCTTTTCGCTGGCTCGATACAGGCGACGCGCTCCATTGACCTTCTCCCCCGCCTGAAGACGCGGGAATCCCACCACGGGATTTCAGGCCGAGAGCGGCCCTGCGGTTTCAAGACGCATTCGTTCTACGCGTCCCTTGCTGGGTTTCAGCATCGGCTTGGGTGTCTTGTGGGGCGGTCAAACGCCCCCCATCCTCAGCCGAGTCATCGTCATCTCTGTGTTCTCTCGAATGGCTCCCTCCGCTGAGGTAGCGGTCTGCGATGTTTGTCGCGCCGTTCACGTCCGCTTGGTACTCGCCCATCCAGCAAGCGTCGTTCGTACACCTAAACGTCGCCTGTCGCGGGCGGTATCCTACCTCACCGCACGCGTGGCACTCCCTCGACGTGTTACGCGGATTCACCGTCTCGACGGGGATTCCCTTCTCGACGGCCTTGTACCGTATCTGCGCGTGGAGCTTGGCGAATCCCCATCCGTGGAGACGCCGGTTCATATACACGCCGTAGTCCATCGACTCCCGTATGTACGTCAGGTCTTCCAGAACGAGAACGGGATTCTCGACGGACCCTGCGTACTCCACGACATCGCGGGTGACGCGGTGGAACACATCGTCTATCTGGTTCCACAGGTCGTCACCGAATGACTCCGCGATACGCTCGCTTCCACGCGTCTGGAGACGACGCTTGGCGGTGAAGTAGGTCTTGCGGAGCCGACGAACGGTCTTTCCTTCGTCGGCCCACAGTTCGGGCGCGGTCGGAGAACCGTAATCGTCGCGGTGACACACCGTGACGAGTGACGCTTCCCCGATGTCCACTCCGATAGGCGTCCGTTCTTCGGCAGACACCTCGGAAGGCTCCTCGACATCGCGGGTGGCGGTGACGTGGAGATACCACGTTCCGTTCCGCTCGAATAGCCGACTCTCGCCCATTTCCGCGTCACCAGCGTTCAACGCTTCGAGCCAGTCCCGCTGTTCGGGGTTCGGCTGTGCTGGCATCCAGAGGTGATAGTCCTCGTGGTGCGGAATCTTGACATACCACTCAATAGTGTTCTCGGGCTTGTGGTCGAGTCGGAGCCCCTCATTAGTGAAGCGCACAGGGTGGTCGTCGTGTAGGTCGCCCGCGTTGTAGGTCGTCGTGAGTTGCGGGACTTTTGAGTGCGTTCTTTGCGTATCCGCTCCGACCGAGAACATCGGGAAAGAAACCGCCGTGGCCGTCGACAAGGAGAGCGTCGGGCAATCGAAACCCGTCATGTCAGCGTTGATTCCTCACGACTAACCGGCTGAGACCTCGCTGAGTCTGCCGTTCGAGAGTGACAACCCTATTCAGCAGCGCCAAAATTCACGCAATTTCATACGCTCGTCTGGTAGTTCGAGAGTAATGATTCAGAATTGATCCCAGAACGCTCCAAATCACCACGAATTGATGCTAATTCGACCTGGAACTAGCTTATCCTCCGAAACTGTAAAACTTCTCGACCTATACAGTAGTTAAGACTGGCCGTCTCAATGTCTACGATTCTCGAACTGCTTCGACGAGTCTACGGACGAAGTATCTCCTTCAGCGTTTTCACCACTTTCACACCTAACTCTCATTACGGTTGACACCGTATTTCTGCTCAATAATGTCCATCGACCGGGATACCTTCGAGAAGACGAGCGAGGACGAACTCGAGGAACTCTCCGTCCCGGATCAGGTCCTCGGATTTCTCGCCGCCAACGATGATCGCGCGTTCAAGGCTCGCGAGATCGCCTCTCAGATCGGTCTCGATGAGGGCGCGGTCAGCACCGCGCTCTCGAGACTGAAGGGCCGCGATCTCGTTGAACACAAAGCGACGTACTGGGCGATAACCGACGACACGGAGCGACTCGACGGATACAGCGGGTACGAACGGGCGACCGCCCTGTTCAACCAGCGACTCGGTACAGAGGACAAGGAGTCCTGGCGCGAACACGCACCCGAGGAACCGCATCCGAGCGTCGAGGACGAATAGTGACCGACGGAGAGAGACCAATTTTCGAGCGTGGCGACGTCGTCTACGGGGATGATCCGTTCAAAGGCGAGGAAGATGCTCGGCCCTGGCTCATTCTCCTGAATCATAAAGGCCGTCCGTTCCACGGGGAGCAGTATATTGCGCTCACGTTGACGTCGAAATCCTGGATGGACGGCCTGATCGACGTTCCTGGTGAGAGTTGGCTTCGTGGTGGGACCCCGGATGAGAGTCAGATTGTCCCGTGGGGAGTACAATCGATCGACCACGAGGATATCGACTTCTGGCAAGGTCGCCTTGACAGCGATCTCGTCGACGAGGCGGTTGCTGCGCTCGTCGAAGAACTACACTAATAGACCCAACTGAAGATGAGACCAACTATCTCAATGTTACGGTCACAGCTTCAGAAGGTGGAACCGATATGTTCCTTTCCTTCGACGTCAGTACGGGGTGAGTCACCCGTTCAGTATGTCTGCGTGCCGACCGCACGACTCTCCGGTATTGTTGTATGCTGTTCTGCGAGCGTAGCAGATACGGGGACCAATTTAGTATCTACCACTTGTAATTTTAGAATAGCAATACAAAATGAGCAAGGATAACGAAAACGGTCGTGAAAATTCGAGGCTTCGGGTGGTTGGGCAGAAACGAGATATGCTCTTGGAGAGGGTCTACGATACCACAAAATTCGCAGATCTCGACAAGAAAATACGCGAACGAGGATACGAGGAGACAGAATCTATCGTTCAGCGCGGTATACGTCCGGAAGATCCATTCGATTTCTACCAAGTTATCCGCCACTATACTAACGAGGACGACCGAGCAATAGCCACGTGGATTGGCCTAGACCCAGAAAAAGTTGACAGCGGTGAGGTATCGTATGATATGATAGAGGAGCTGGACGAGATTCAGGACCTAGAAAGGGATGTACAGGAACTATACCCGCTCATTGTTGCCTTTCTGAATGATGAGGGAATCGGATTTCGAGCAACCAGTACTGGTATTGAAGAAAATGAGTTAGATAACAGTATTCTTCGAAACGCGCTCAAAGAATCGTTCCGGACATCCAGAGAGGAAGAATAGGCTTTGTTAAAATCCTCTTCTTCAGATACATTATCACCTGAAACAGCCGGTCGATGGGAACTGCGAACTGATCGGCCCGCGCAGTCCCAGAGGGATCTTTGAGCCGATGTGTTATTCAGGTTGTACACTTAAAAACAGGCATGATCGGTACAGGAACCCTTATTATCGCAATTACGTTCACCGTTGTGATGATGCTGACTTTAGCTATGCTGCTACGATTGCTGAAGAATTCTCGTGGGCTGTGAGTCCCCTGTATTGAGCACTGTCGAGTGGGTGATTCACCAAAGTAGCTTTTGTCGTCAGTTATAGTAGCGCTGTCCGATGACACCGACACAATCCTCTCGACGTGCTGTGTACCGTCGCATCGCCCAGACGTCCTACTACGACTGGCCAGCCTATCATGCGACGCCCCTCTACGACCGGAGTTCAACAGCCGGCCTTGCTGAAGATGTCCGGGTCCTCGCGACCGTCTGGTTCGACCACGACGCCCACGACTCTATCGAAGCGTTCGTCGCTCACTGGCCGCTAGCCTACGTCGAATTCGACGCTCACGACCGCTACACTGGGAGCACGACGTACGAGATGGAGGTGCTATTCCGTGGGTTTCTCCTCAAGGAACTCTACGGGTGGGACTACGAAACGGCACTCTGCTCGTATCTGTAAGACCGACCCTCTCTCCGCCGTCGCCTCGGGTTCGAGACTGTGCCCGACCAGTCGACGCTCTGGCGGAGTTGGCACTATCGGTTCACCTCCGACCTCCGCGAGTGTATCGAAACTGCCGCGCGGACGATCCTCTTCAAAGCGTCCGACGCTGGGGTCTCGGTTCCACGGACCCCGCCGCGTACAATTCCGCGTCGCCAGACCGATGACGACGAGACGACCGGCCCATCTGCGTTCGAGCGCAAACAACAGCTCACGACTCACGTCAGCCACCTCGTCTATCCGGTGTTTTCGCTCGACCGCGCGAGTGGTTGTGCTATCCACGAGAACGCGTTTTGGAACCTACAAACGTATCTCGGCCTTCAAGAGAACCTCGCCGCCAATGAGGGCGCCCGCAGCTTCCGCTACGACACGACACGCGAGCGGACGCCTCTCGGTCATAATCATCGAGACCAGATACGATCCCTGTCTATCGAGCGCATCCGTGAGATGTATCGCGGGGCTGCCCAGCGACTCGTCAATCGGACGGCCCAGATGCGAAGCCTGTACCAGCGCAGCTGTATCGCTATCGACACGACGGAAGCCGACCCGTTCACCGGTGACCGGACGGGCCACAAAGACGAGATTATCGGCACGAAAGAGAAGACCGCCGAGTACGCCTATCAGTGGGCGACCGTCCAGCTCGTCGGTGATTCCGTACCACTGGTTCTTGACGCACGTCCCATCCGGAAGGGTGACACCCGCCTAGAGATCGTCGAGGATCTCCTCGACTCGGCAATGGATCTCGTCGACGTTGACCGCGTGTTCATGGACCGAGGGCCTTCAGACCTATAGATTCTATATATCGAAATAAGATTTATCAGACAAGTAGTGAGGCTTGATCGTATGAAAATCAGCTTCAGAAGAGCTCATACGCTATTATAGCTAATACCCGCACCTACTCTGGATTAGTGTAGTAGTCACAAGTAGATTTTTGAGGATGCCCGCTGTCGGTGAAGCTAAATCGATGGTACAGCCTACTGACGGCCCTCAACTTGGGGACACGACTAGTGAAACGCCACTCGACGAGCCCCTGACCGATTTTCTCGACGCCAAGGCGAAGACGCTTGGCGAGTCCGAGGACGGAACGACGCAGCGATCCGGCAATTACGTTCAAGCGCTCGAACGCGTCGTCCCGGACTGGATCGAATGGATGAATGGCCAAGGCGTGACTACCGTAGAAGCGGTCGACAGTCGTCACCTCGCCCGGTATGCCGGTCACCTCGCCCGACGGGTGAATGCCCGTCGAGCCAGCAATGACACGGACGGGATCACAGCAGCCACTGCGTGGAACTACTACTCGCTCGTCTCCGCATACCTCCGTTACTGCCAGCAGTGGGAGTACATCCCAGAGAACCCCGCGGATACCGACCGCGCAAAAGACGAAATGCCTGACCGGCCCGCAACCGACTCTAGCAAACAGCAGTTCTGGTCGACCCAGCAGCGCGAGACAATCGTCTCGTACGTCGACGAGCGAGCGTATGCGGCGATTGATGCGGATCCGCAGAGCCGAGAAGCACTCACAGCTGCCCGTGACCGGGCGCTCGTCTACGTCATCGGATTCTCTGGCGTCCGCGGTGCCGAGGTCCTCGCCTCTAGTCGCGATGACCGGCGGACGGGAATCACATGGGGGGATATCGATACTGACCAGGAGGTATTGACAGTCCTCGGCAAAAGCCAGCAAATCGAGAAGGCACCGCTGACAGATCGTCCCGTTAGTGCCCTCAACCGCTGGCAGACGCTCCTCGATCCGCCCACCGATGCGTGGCCCGTGTTCCCTTCGTTCCACCTCGCATCCCTGCGGGATGCTGCGCGAAGTCAACTTCAGGAGCGTGACGCCGATCCAGAGACTATTGACACGGTTACGAGTCTCGGCACCGCAGACCTCGTTGATGCCTTTCGTGAACGGGACCTCACCCCGCCGGCTCTAACTACGGAAGGCGGCCGATACACGCTCAAAAAGCACTCTCAGGCAGCCGCTGTGGACTGTTCAGACGACTCGAAAGCGTATCTCACCCTCCACGGCGCTCGCCGTGGCGTTGGTGAGGCGTACTACGATGCAGCGGGGTTCAGTGACGCGCAACGGGTCCTCCGACACGAGGATCCATCAACGACATCGAAGATGTATGCCCACAAGGAGGCGGGTGAACTCTCTGACGTGGGCAGCGACATTTTCTCAGCGGATGAGTAGCTATCGTCGGCCGGCTGTCCGTGAATGCTGACTGTCTAATAAACCATATACTGCGATATCATTCGAGCGCGTATCCCCACCCTTCGAGCACGTCGACAACATCATCCGTGTGTTGAAGTCCAACCAGCAGCGCTGCCTCACGGAGATCCGCTTTCCGCACGCTTTCTCCGAGTCGGCTCTCAATAATCGACTTCTGTGTCCGCTGGACGTTCAGCGTGTCTTCTTGGAGGTGGAGCTGGACCGTTTGTTCTCGCCCGTCTGTGATGCTGTTTCGGCGTAATATCCACGGAATGTCACTCCTTGCTGTGTCGCGTCCGCTATTGTTGGCGCTGCTGCTCGCTCCAGTCTCTATCTCCACCTCAGTTGTCTCTGCCTGGTCGCTTTTCGAGTCCACGTCGGACGAGGAAGCGGGTTCGACCTCCGGCTCATCGTCGTCCTCTTCCTCGTCCTCCCACCCATTCACAGTGCCCTCTTTGAATCCCCCCATCAGACGGTCACCTCCTCAGGATCGTCCAACGCGCCTGGCTCAGGCGGCGAGGGCGCCACAATGCCGCCCTGCGTCTCAAGCGAGCGAGCAATTCGATCGAACTTTGCCAGCGTCTCAACCTCGTAGTCGCGGCGTCGGCTCCGGTGCGTTCGCACAAATTCAAACGCACTACACTGGTGTCGCCAACAGCCCTCCATCATCGATGTTCGGTCGCCGATCACCTCCGGAACCTCGAAGGGCACGTCCTCGACGATCTCGTTTTGATCTCTCGTCCCCTTGAACTCGATTGGGACGGCTCCAAGCACCCCAACTTCGATATTCAATTCATCCGCGAAGTTCGTCGCAAGCTCCTCTAAGCCCTCAACGGACGCTTCTCCCTTTGCGGACGGCTCAAACGGAATGAGGAGGTTCCTCGTCGCATAGATCGCATTATAGAGATGATCTGACTCCGTTGCTGGAGGATCACAGATAAGAACATCATACCGGTCCGGCACATCGTTCTCAACGAGGACACGCCGGAGTTGCGCGTAGATGTTGTACGCATCGCCGAAGTCTTCGGCCCGACTTTTCTCTCGTGCTAAGTGGTCTGAGAGATCTGAAAGGGTGTTGTGTTCCGGAATAATATCAATACCCTCTGCCGTCCGAATCAGATCGTCGAAGTCGCCACCCGGGTTATCGACAAGGTGTCGCACGAGACTGTCTGCTGCTGAATCACTCCGGTCGTCGTCGACGTCGAACAGCCGACTCAGGTTCCCGTCCTGTGGATCGAGCGGAATCACCAACACATCAAGCCCCGCTCGGGCGTGCGCACAGGCGATATTCGCGGTTAGCGACGTCTTCCCGACGCCGCCAGCCTCGCTGTAAACCGTGTACGAGAGCATACAGCATTATTAGAGACATACCACATAAATATACGTCAGACATTCATCTATGACTCTTATCTGTCTTAGACCTCTAAGTAAGATCTCTAAGTAAGACTACTGAGTAAGGTTTCATACTCAGATATGTATGAAAGAAATCTACCCTAGATTTCTCAGATAGAGGAATAAGGCATCTAACACATATTTGTATGTGATATGCTCAAGGCCCAAACCCGACCTGTGATAGCTCCCCCACGACTACGGTAGTTGTTCTTTTATTAGAAAAAATATAAATTTATACCGCCACCCTCAGCTGGGAATTGGCTTGGACTCAATATTTCGTTTACATGATCTAGGTAACATGCCGTGTTGAACGCAAGACGGCGGCAACATCGGATTTTTGATATTCGATCTTCTACCGGTAGCGGCGCTTTAGCTGTAGATTCTCAGATCGGGCGATTCGATTCGAGCAGAATTGTGCGGCGACCAAAGCATCAGTTTCACAAGATACCAGATAAACCATGAGGTGGACGATGGCGATGCCTCTCTCGGATACATTCGGAGAAGGGGAGCAGGCGGCGAGCTCTAACTCGCCGCCTGCTCGAGGTTATGGACGATACACTTCCGTGTGAGCTCCCGGAACTGGCCGTGCCAGCTCCGGGAGCGGATCTCGTCGCCGTCGTCTTTTAGCATCGCAAACACGGTCTCACTCATTGACCGCTGGTTGTAGACATCATCGTCAATTCTGGCGTTGTGGGCTTTCTTGAGTGCGTTTTGCTCGCAGTGTTTGATCACTGGCCGTGTAGACCTGTCACGGCAAGCTTCACGGAGATTACTCCACGAGTACATCTTGTCGGCCAGCAACGCTTGCAGGTCTTCGGCGTTCCGCCGAAAGACCTGTAGCCCGATATGGCCGTCATAGGCTTTCTTCGTCGTGAAATGAGCGTCCATGATAGCAAGAGAATCCGTGTCAACAAGCAGCGTGGTTTTCATCGCGTTGAACGAGTAACCGACCCGATTCCGGTAGTGTGAGCTGGCTTGATCACGCTGAAAGCCGCTGGCGTCGATCGACGCGGTGCCTGAGAGCCCCGCCTGCTCCGCGGAGGCGCGGAGCAGGCGGCGCAGTTCTTTCATCGGGAATTCATCGTCCCAGACGCTGAAAGATGTGTAATCCGGCGATGAGTCAAGATCAAACACACCGAGAATTCCCGGCATCTCGTTGAGATAGTCTTCGAGCCTCCGAAGCGGCTTGTTGATCTCCTCTTTGAGCAGAAGGAGCGCGATTTTGGTGGACTTGTCGTACCCGTTGTCGCCGTCGGCGACAGCGGGTACGTCTGGTTGTTCAACATGGTTCGTGGCGAATTCGTGAAACGTCTGTGCGAGGGTCTTGAGACGTCCCATATCGCCAGACGGCGTCCAAATCCCGTGAAATCAGCGATACGATCCGCAGACGGCGTCGGCGTTCAACGGAGCAAGGTAACATAACCTACATTGTGTGGCGCAGTGACTGCCTCCCTCAGTATTGCTCTACTCAGTATTTTTGACGTCCTCCACTGACGTTCTAGGGGGCCCAAGTTGATACGGGTCGCTCTAATTGTGTATATTTATATAGACAGGTATCACCACCAGAACTGACTATTTGACTCACTTCGTAGCCAAATTAGCAAACAAACGGCTGGAATTTCATGCGAAAGCTACTGTTGCCCAAGTCTTATTAGCAGGTGATGAGGTAGTGTGTCTGTTCACGATGACTGACAACCTCTACGTTGACCCGAATGCGCTTCCGCCACTTGACTCATTCTCACGACGATCCAGAGACGAATCAGTCTTATTTACTACTCCGACGCATTTCTCCGTCGACTACGAGATTAATCCGTACATGGTGTCCGGCGTGGACAGTTCCACTGCGAACCAACAGTGGCACGATCTCGTATCCAGATATGAGGATCTGGCCGACGTTTCGATCATGGATGTCGACGCGGTTTGGGACGATCTTAGCGAGGTCGAAGTTGCCCCGCCCGGGGAACTCCCAGATATTACCTTCTGCTCGAATCATGCCCTTTCGCTTCCAGATCGCGACGGGTTCCTGCTCGCGCAGATGGCAACTGAAGAACGACATGATGAGCCTGCTTACTTCAAGCAGTGGTGTACCAACCGGGATATTCCAACTGAGCAGCTTCGTACGGATGTTCCGTTCGAGGGGTGCGGCGATGCCCGCTGGCATCCGGGGCGTCGCCTCCTCTGGGGTGGTTACGGGCCACGAACTGACCTCGAGGCATACCGGGAAATAGCAGACCGCTACGATGTCGGCGTCGTTCCGCTTGAACTCACTGACGACTCATACTACCATCTCGATGTTTGCTTTTCAGCTATCGACGAACAGACGGCCGTTGTGTGTCCTGACGCATTTACTGACGCAGGCCGGGAAAAACTTGACACGTTATTTGAAACATTGATAGAAGTCTCACCAGAGGCAGCACAGGATCACTTCGCGTGTAACTGCCACTCGCTGTCAGGTGACGTCGTTGTCATCGAAGAGTCAAACCACCAAACTATCCACGCGCTCGAGTCACACGGGTATGAGACTCTCCATGTATCAACAGATGAATTTATGAAAGCAGGCGGCTCGGTGGCGTGTATGGCGTTTCCGTACTAGGCGGAAACCCGCCAGTATCGTCTGCGCTGTCGACAATAGCGATGAGTGACTCTGTTGAAATCCTTATCGAGTGATATATTTCGGCTCGGTCGAGGTCAATTCACAGATATTAAACAATGAAGAGAGAACGTTCAGATATGTATGAGACTCCGTTGTATTTGATGCTAATCGGGCTATCTCTCATACTCGTTTTTTCCGGGCCCTCAAATGGTGCCCTTCCAGCTGTCCTCCAAGCTACCGGTGGATTAATCGCCATCAGTAGCGGTGGAGTGCTTCTCAGAGATGTGATCAGTCACTCGACAAATAACGGGTAAGCACCCTTCAGCGACCAGCTGTTTCAGACGATAATATATCTGAAGGACAGGGTTTCAACAGAGCCCGATGAGTAAAAAAAGAGCTGCCAGCAGCGTGGTATTTATGGAGAATCGAGGAGAACGGCTCGCGCTTTAGCGCGGGGAGGGTGTCAAGGCTGTGCGTCAGTATCGATATCGACGCCAGTGTACCGGCTCAGAGCCCCTAGCTCGCCAAACTCGGGCATGTCCACCCAGTCGTACGAGAACCGTTCTGCGGCCGGGTACGCGTAGTTGATCATCGCGCAATCTTCCCAGTTGGCCTCCTCCATCTGGATGAGCGCCTCCTCCCAGCGCTCCCTGGCGGCGTCGTCGCGGGTCGAGTTCTCTTGCATCGTGTTCCACGAGTCGCGAGCGGTCTGTGAGGCCTCGGTGTCGACCCAGTTGAGCGCGACGAGCGGGTTTCCGCTGACCCCCTCGTTGTCCGTCGAGCGGGTGTTCGGCGGATACAGCAGCGCGAGGACGTTGAGCGGATCCGCCCACGACATCCCCCACTCGCCGAGCCCGGCCGGTCGGTTGCCAGCAAACTCACGGTCAAGCAGCGTCGAGAACGGAGCCGTGCTGATGGAGACCTCGATGTGCGCAGCCGAGAGGCGGTCCCGGAGGTCATTGGAGATCTGCTCGTAGGTGGTGTCCTCGACGTTGAGAATCTCGAACTCGTACGGGTCGTCGTCGCTGTAGCCGGCCTCCTCCATGATCAGGCGGGCCTCCTCGATGTTCGACTCGTTGTATCCGTACGGGTAGTTCTCGCGGGCGTGTTCCTCCGCCGCTTCCGGGCCGCCCGGGAAGAGGGTCGCAGGCGTCATGTGATACCCCGGCTCGACTCGGCCCTTGTACGCGCTGTTGGCGATTTCTTCGTGATCCATCACCCACGCAACGGCCTTCCGAGCTGGCTCGATCACTTGGTCGTTGTTGAACAACATGAACTGCGTGCTCAACCCGGAAATCCGGAGGTAATCGACCATATCACCGTTCTGTACCGGCCCGTACTCACCAACTTGAAGACCGTTGTCTTGCGTCTCGTTGACCGTCGCCAGCTCAGGATCATATTGGGCGGTCGGGATCGAGAACGCGTCGACGTTCCGGTTCATCGCGTAGTTGTACTGGGCGTTGGTGTCTTCGATCACCTGCCAGTGGACGCGGTCGACCATTGGCGCCTCGCCGTGGTACTCGTCGAAGGCAGTCACTGCCATCTCCTCGCCAGACGTCCACGTGTCAAACTCGAAGGGGCCGGTTCCAACCGGGGACGTAGTGAACTCGTCGTACTCCATTTCACCGTCATACCCCTCGATGTCACCGACGATTCCCTCTGGAAGGACGGCAAACGTCGCGTCTGACATGATATCGAGCGCCGCGTAGTATGGTGATGACAGCGTCACCTCGACCGTCCTGTCGTCAACAGCCTCCACGGCCATCGATCCGGGGACGTACTCTCCCTCTTCGTTTGTCTTGTGTTCGATCCCAAGGTCTGAGAGCAACAGGAACGCCGACGAGGAATCTGGAGACGCTGCGACGCGTTCCCAAGAGTATACAACGTCGGCAGCCCCGACCGAACTCCCGTTGTGAGCAACTACGTCTTCAGTGAGTGTGAAGGTGTACGTCAGCCCGTCATCGGAAATTTCGTACTCAGTCGCGAGCTGGTTAACAACGCCTGACTTTCCTTCCGGCTTCCCAACAAGCCCGTCGAAAACTTGGAAGATGACCTCATTGGCAGATGAAAGGACATTTGCTGGCGGGTCGAACGTGTTGATCGACGCGTTCAACAGGCGCAGCGTTTTCTCGCCATCGCTGGTTGTCTCAGCGCTCTCATCGTTGTCTTCACCATCAGTCGCGTTTCCACCATCGTCCAACTCGTCTGGGACCTCTTCGTCGCTTCCTCCCGAACACCCAGCAACGGCCGTCATTGCTGCGAGCGCGCCAGTCGACTGTAAGAACCTTCTTCTTGTGCGGTCCGAATCGGAATTCGGCATGACTATGACAAATATGGTAGGAATTTAAATCCTGATGTGATTAGCCGTTTTTGGTGTAAGGACAAGTATTATTACATGATAAGATTATACGATGTCCTAGCAAATGGGACGATGGGAGTATTTTCTCAAGCGCGTGCTTTTGATGGTGCCGATTGTCTTTCTCGGCACGACTGTAACGTTTCTCATCCTTCGGGTGGGACCAATTGACCCCGCGGCCGCGATCATCGGGCCAAGTGGCGACACGGAGGCGTATGCCGCTATCAGGGATAGCCTTGGACTCGATCAACCGCTCTGGATTCAGTACGCGGAGTTCATGCGCGACCTCCTGACGCTCCAGTTGGGAGAGTCGTGGGTCGTTGTCCGCGGCCAGTCAGTGTGGGAACTCGTCGGGGTTTATGGCCCTCGAACCCTGTGGCTTGGGTTCTGGTCTATCCTCATCCCGATATTTGTCGGGCTCCCGCTCGGGTTCTATGCTGGGCTCAACCCGAATACGCTCGCTGACTACATCGCCTCTTTTGGCGGGATAGTCTGGCGAGCAATGCCAAACTTCTGGTTAGCCGTGATATTCGTCAGTGTCCTCACGCAATCGGACGCATTGTTCGGATTCAGTTGGGGGGACTGGCTTGTTGAAACACAGATCGTTACCCCGCCCGACCTTTCGGGGCTGTGGGAACCGACACAGTTTCTTGGTGCGTTGAAAGCGATCCTTCCAGCAGCCCTTGTCCTCGGCTCTGCGTCCATGGGAAATGAGATGCGAATCGGGCGTACGGCGGTGCTTGAAACAAAAAACGCAAATTATGTTGAGATGGCGAAAGCGAAGGGGGTGCCCGGGAGACTCGTCGTTTGGAAGCACATGTTCCGGAACGCACTCATCCCGCTTGTTCCTGTCATTACTGGAGAGGCGTTCCTCCTTCTCGGTGGATCCGTGCTCGTCGAAACTGTGTTCGCAATTAACGGGCTCGGCTACCTCTTTTTCCAAGCAACGATTAATGGTGATGTCCCGCTTGTCGGGTCGTTGATGTTTTTGTTCATTCTGCTCTCGGTCGGGATCAACATTCTCCAGGACTTCCTGTACACCGTGATTGACCCACGTGTTGGATACGACGGAGGCGCATAATGGGAGCTGACACTGACGTCGGGTCGGGCTCGACTCGCACTGGTGAGTTCCGAGAAGAGGCCAGTCGTCCTGAGGGCGATCGCGACCTACCGCTGTCTGAACGGATTACGCGAAATCCAGGTCCCGCAGCGACGTGGGCCGCCGTTGTTGCCGTCCTCATCGCAGCCGAGTTTGGTGCGATCGTCAGCGGGTTGCTGTCAGTGCCCCCGTGGGGGTGGGTCGGCGGGCTGGTCCCAGGAGTCGTCGAACCGGTTGCGGCACTCCTCGCCACAGTCGCCGAGCGGGGAGCCGAGCTGCCGACAATCACCTCTCGCTCTGTCATCGACAATACCGGATACCAAACGCCGAGTGGCTGGGAAGGCACAACGCTCGGCCTTTCACCAGCGGTAGCGTGGGCCCTCCGGGTGGCTGTAATTTACACGTACTCATTCACCTGGCTGCTCGTCGGGTGGTGGGGGTACACGCTGTACCGGCGTCATTACCGGATTCCTGACTGGACGCCGCGTGACGACGTTGTGAACCGATTCCGCCGACACTCGTGGGGGCTATTTGGTCTCACAATCGTGTTCGCGTTTGTCGTCATGGCGCTATTTGCGCCGGTGCTGGGTCCGACAACTGTCGATCAGAACATCGAGAATCCATACGAGAACCGCATTGATTATTACAACGATGAGACGGGACAAGTCGAATCGATTTTCGTCGGCGAAGCCAACGGTGATACACAGTCGCGCGGACAGGGCGACAACAACGTTGGACCGCTTGAATACGATCAGTACGACCGGTTCCACCCGTTCGGAACACTCCCAGACGGCAAAGACTTGTTCACCTTCATGGCGTCGGGAGCTCGGGTGTCATTGCTTGTTGGGCTCACCAGCCTCGGCATTGCCGGTGGGTTTGCGATGGTATTTGCGATGCTGACGGCATACTACAAGGGACTTGTTGACCTTGGAGTTGTGATTGCTGGTGACTCAATCCAAGCGATGCCCCAACTGTTGTTTATCATTCTCGCGTCGTTCGTCCTTTCCGACACATGGATCGCAGAGGTGTATAACGGCGGGCTCGTCCTCGCGATACTGTTCGGTATCACCGGCTGGCCGGCGCTATGGCGAGCCGTCCGTGGCCCGGCACTCCAAGTGTCGGAGCGTGAGTGGATCGACGCTGCGAAATCGTACGGGCAGCGCCCGCGAGTGACGATGCAAAAGCACATGCTACCGTACGTCGTTGGCTACTTCCTCATTTACGCCTCCCTCTCACTCGGCGGCGTTATTATCGGCATTGCGGGGCTCTCATTCCTTGGCCTCGGAATCGAAGCACCGGTACCTGAGTGGGGCCGAGCGGTGAGCGCGGGACAGCCGTATGTCGCCACGCAGTCATGGCACATCTCGCTCATTCCGGGCATTCTCGTCGTGATCATCGTAACCGGATTCAACGCGCTTGGCGATGGGGTCCGAGATGCGATCGACCCAGAGAGTGACATCGGTGACGGTGGCAACGAGAACGTCGCTGCTGGGGGTGGTGCCTGATGAGCCGACACGCACGCGATGACAACGTGCCATTGAACGCTGATGCGACATCGAGCCGTGACCTAGCGCTCGAGGTGGAAAATCTACGTACCGTTTTCCACACTGAACACGAACAGATCCACGCAGTCGACGGTATTTCATTCAATATTCGACGCGGTGAAACCGTCGGACTCGTCGGCGAGTCTGGCAGTGGAAAATCCGTGACTGCGCGGTCAATACTCGGACTCATTGAATCGCCGGGTGAGATCGATCCAGCATCCGCAATTCGATTTGAGGGAGATAACATCACGGAGTACACTGAGTCAGAGTACGAGTCGATTCGCGGCGACGGGATCGCGATGGTGTTCCAAGACCCCCTTTCGACGCTGAATCCGGTATACACCGTTGGAAACCAAATTAAGGAGGCTCTGTCGCTTCATCAAGACCTTCGTGGTACTGCGGCGACAGAACGCGCAATCGAACTGCTCGAGGAGGTCGGGATTCCGGATGCGGCCCGCCGGGTCACTGAGTACCCGCACCAGTTCTCCGGAGGCATGCGCCAGCGAGCTGTGATCGCGATGGCGCTCGCCTGTGCGCCGGAGGTCTTGATTTGTGACGAGCCTACCACTGCGCTTGACGTCACGATTCAAGCACAGATTATTGACCTCCTCATGGACATCCAGGCAGAACGCGACCTCAGCATTTTGTTTATCACGCACGACATGGGTGTCATCGCCGAGGTAGCAGACCGTGTCAATGTCATGTACGCCGGAGAGATAGTCGAATCAGCGCCGGTTGAACCGCTATTTGCGGAGCCAAAGCATCCGTACACGCGAGGACTACTGCGAAGTATCCCCAGCACTCAAACTAGTGGCGACCGCCTCGAGACAATTAAAGGCGAGGTGCCAACACCGAATGAACCCGCAAGCAGCTGTCGGTTCGCTCCACGATGCACAAAGTCATTCGAGGAGTGTTCGGAGGTCGCACCAACCCCGACCGCTGTGGGTGACGACCCGGATCATGACGCGGCGTGTCTGCTCTATCCCGAGTCAATGACGACCGACGAGGCAGTAGCTCATCACCGGCCAGCTGATGATGGGGGCGAGCAATGAGCGGCGAGAGTTCTGGAGGTAGCGAGACCAGCCCCGAGATGCGCAATATTTCAGACAGCAACAGCACAGCTAATGACGATGTACTGCTGTCGGTCCGTGATCTAAAGACACATTATGAGGAACGCTCGTTGTTTGGCGGCGACCCGGTCCGAGCCGTGGACGGTGTTAGTTTCGATGTGAGGCGGGGCGAGACGCTCGGTCTCGTTGGTGAGTCTGGCTGTGGAAAGACGACGCTCGGGCGGACGCTCGTCCGGCTTGAGGAAGCAACCGATGGCAACATCGTCATCGACGGTGACGACATCACTACGCTGTCGGGTGATGCCCTCCAACGCTGGAGACGCGACGCACAAATCGTATTCCAAGACCCAGAATCGAGTCTTAATGACCGCCTGACGGTAGGCGAAATCATTCGAGAACCCCTGAATGTCCACAACTGGAAGACGCCCGCCGAGCGCCGACAACGCGTCAGAAATCTCCTCGAGCGCGTCGGCCTCCGTGAGGAGCACTACTACCGGTATCCGCACCAGTTCTCCGGTGGCCAACGGCAGCGCGTCGGGATCGCTCGGGCACTCGCCGTCGAGCCTGATTTCGTCGTCCTCGACGAGCCGGTTAGTGCGCTCGACGTGAGCGTCCAAGCGCAGATTCTCAACCTCTTGATGGACCTCCAAGAGGAGCTTGATCTCACGTACTTGTTCATCGCCCACGATCTTTCCGTCGTCCGCCACATCTGTGATCGCGTCGCCGTCATGTACCTCGGAAAAATAATGGAGTTCGGACCGACAGAGCAGCTGTTCCAAAAGCCCGAGAACCCATATACCCGGTCACTACTATCGGCTGTTCCAACCCCAGACCCGACGGTCGAACGCGATCGGACGACCCTTCGCGGGACACCCCCGAGTCCCCGTGATCCGCCTAATGGGTGTGTGTTCTCGACCCGCTGCCCAGCGAAGATTCGACCCGACGGCTTCGAAGAGCTATCCGAACATGACTGGGATGCGATCGAAGTGTTCCGCGAGGTGCTCCGCGAGCGCTCACGAACAGATCCATCTCTCTCCGAACGAGCCCGTGAGCTACTGGGACTTGAGACCCGGCTCCCGGATGTCGAGGAAGCCGCTGGGGAACTGTTTGCCAGCCGGTCGTTCCCTTCTGATGTACAAGAGCCAATTCAACAGTCCATCGAGGCCGCCAACGACGGGAATGAGGAGCACGCGAGAGAGATCATTACAGCAGCACTCGGTAGTGTCTGCGATCGTGAAGCCCCCTCGCTGCTGGCGACTGGCCGGACTGACAGCGGCCGATCCAGTCGCTGCCATCGCCACAAAGAGGAGTACGCTGACCCAGACGCTAGCAGATCGGATAGTCCCCAGTCGTGAGCTCAGTAGATCGATCTGATGAATGGGTCTCGGAGTTGAGCTGGGCTGAGGTAATCGCCCGGCGGGTGCTTGACGCAACGGTGTACGCACTCGTCGTAACAGCCATAGCACTCGTTGTCGGTGGTGTGATTCAGACAATTACTGGAACAGTGGCGGACGTGGTGTTGTTTACTTTCATACTCGGGATCGTTGTTCTGGGGTACGCGACGTACTGTCTGCTTCCTGGAAGGCCGTGGCATGTTGAGCACACTGAATCGGGCATGGAGCTGACTCGGCATGATCGAACGCAAACTATCGGTAGCCGTGAGGTGACTCGCTTTCAAGCCGTCGTACAGTCAGTTCCGCCGCTCAGATGGTACATGCTTCCACCGGAAGAGCGGTATTCGCCGGCGCTAAAGCTGTTTGCCGCTGGAATCTGTATCCTGTTGACGTCGATCGGAATTGAAGCGCTGTTTGTTTGGTAGCTGCTAGCGGACGCGGCCCCGATGTGGAACAGACTTTTGGAAGGTGCCCACGCCCGTAGGGACATGACACGTGACGAATCAGCAGGCGTTGATACGCAAGCCCGAGAGGCCTGGAAGCGGACACTTACAGATGCCGCCGACCTTGCCGAACGTCGCGAGACAGCAGGGTGGACTGTTCTGTATACGCAGTCGAGTGAGACGACGGTCGTGACTAACCCTGATGAAAAGGAGTACGCCTTCCGCCATCTCGTACCCGATGAGGATGCCGACCAGATTAGCGACTGGGTCGCAGACGGAGACTTTCCGCAGTACGATGTCCATAGGGCCACAAAAGCTGGAACCGTCTTTCTCGTCATCGAAATCTTGGACCCCGAACAGGAGCGGTGTCTCCTCATCGCCGCCGCATATCCACTTACTGCGATTGGTGGCGTTAGCGAAACAATTGGTGACCATCCCGTTCAGACACGGATCCGGCAGCTTGACGGCACCGTCGTCGCATCATTCGAACACACTGATAGCGAGAAGTTCCTCCCGTCCGACGCAGGGGGGTTGACTGGCCGTCAAAACTGAACATCACCGGGATCGAACCCAATCGCACTCGTTTGGCTGGCCGTGATCGAAGAATCGATGTCCTGGCGTAGCCTAACAAGGACTATCGCCCGTTTTTGAGTGGGTCTCCTCAAGCACGCGGCCGCCTTCGCCGGTCGTGACAATTACTATATCACCGTTGTCCCTCCGGATAGGTGACCTCGGCCTCCAGTACAGTTCACTGTCAGTAGGGATGGAACTAGTAATGTACTATGTCACCGTTTCATTGGCTCTGTTGAAACACTCAGAATTTGATATTTTACACTCCAAATCACTCAGTACAGAGGCTGGGTACAGCAGACCGAATCTGTTCTGCTAATCGATCGGCGGTGGACTACCGTTGAACTGAGTGTGAGCACCGTCAACCGATAATCTTGCCTACATTGTACTGATAGAGATACGAGCGCATACCCCCGCCTTGCCGTGAGTGACGAGTGTTCCGACAGAGTGTCGGAACCGAGGAACGAACAGGCGGGGGTCGAGCGGACATCATAGTGTGACAAGCCACCGTTCTATTGTAGTGCCGGATTTCCTACGGGTTCACTTCCACTCCGGATGGCTGGGATATATATCTGCCACAACCAAAATCCTCGCACGGTGACGATGGGCGAACTCACGAAAACCCTCGAACTGAAGCTTGTGGACCCGAACCTCCATAAGCGACAGAAACTTCGTGAGACACGCGATGCCTATCGACGGGCGCTTCAGGCTGCCTTTGACACTGGTTGTGACACGCAGTCAGCAACCAACGATGTGGTTGTCGAGTACGACCTGAGCGGCTACGCGAAAAATGCCCTCAAAAAGTACGTCCCACAACTCTGTGGGAACAGTTACGACGCCAACGAGATCCACGACGACCACCCAGTGCGGTTCACAAACGAGGGCCTACAACTCGACCACCAGCCACAGAACGCTATCGAGTGGTACGCCAAAGTCCCGCACCACGAGGATTACCACCTCTGGATACCAGCACGCGCCAATCCCGACCAGCGGGATTGGCTTGAAGCGCTAAACGCAGACGACGCCGAGATGGGTGAAAGTCGGCTGTTCGAGCGGGATGGAACGTGGTACCTCCACATCACCGCTACCCGCGACGTGGAGGACGAATCTGAGGCGTCCGCCGATAAGCGGACACCGGTTGGTGTGGACATCGGAGAAGCGAGCCTCGTCACGGTGTGTCACCGCGACGGCTCCGGTTCTCCGGTTCGCCCCCGCCTGTGGGCCGCCGACGGCAAAGCCGTTCGTCGGCTCCGAAAAACCTACTTCACCGCCACAAGACGGCTTCAAAAGCGTGGTAGTGAGCGAATCGCAGACTCGTTCGGTGACGCACTGTGGGACCAGATTGACGACGTTTTTCACCGTGTGACCAGCGAAGTCGTGGACTACGCCGAGTCCGTCGACAACCCAGTGTTAGTGCTGGAAGACCTGAGGTACATCCGCGAGAACATGGACTACGGTGAGTACATGAATCGGCGGTTACATGGGTGGGGCTTTGCCAAGCTCCACGCACAGATTCGCTACAAAGCTACCGAGAAGGGGATTCCCGTCGAGACGGTGAATCCCCGGAACACGTCGAAGGCGTGTCACGCCTGCGGTGAACACGGTTACCGGCCACGACAGGCGACGTTTAGATGCTCGAACGACGGCTGTTGGGTCGGTGAGTATCAAGCCGACGTGAACGGGGCGATAAACATTGCAGACCGCTACCGTAGTGGAGAGAGTCACCGCCAAAGCGACTGGGCTTCCCGGCAGAAGGCTGGTGCCGATGACTCGGCTACGGATGGGGCCTCTTTGACCGGGCCACAAGACAGCCAAGCCGATGCTGAAACCCAGCAGACGACGCTTGGAACGTATGCGTCTTGAAATCAACAGGCCGCTTCGCTCGGCCTGAAATCCCGTGGTGGGATTCCTCCGCGTTCACGCGGAGGAGGAGGTCAATTCAGCGAGGGTCGCAGTCACCGGTGGTTCAGGCGAGCCGGGATCGTGTGCTGGCAGCACAACCGTATCGTCTGGCCTGTTCAACAGGCGCTGAAGACTCTCGTAAAGCGTCGCAGCATTCTGTTCGACCTCGGCGTCTTCGATACCGGCTTCGACGCCGAGTTCGACACGTCCCACGCTCTCGTGGAAGAGCGTATCGCCCGTGATCAACGCTACACCGTCGACATCGAATGAGACACTTCCTTCGCTGTGTCCCGGTGTGTGGATGACTTCGATATCGAGACTGCCGACCGTCACGCTCTGTCCATCCTCAACCGGCGTTGCGTCGATGGCGAGCGCGTCTTCCGGGTGAAGGTAGTAAGGAACGCCGTGTCGGTCGGCGAGTTCTACAGCACCCGAGACGTGGTCAGCGTGGGCGTGCGTGTCGAAGACGCCGACGAGTTCGGCGTCGTATTCATCGAGAATTGCCTCGTACTCAGCGAGGTAATGTGATGGATCGAAGAGTGCGGCTTCACCGGCCGAGATGAGGACGTGT
This sequence comes from Halorubrum sp. CGM4_25_10-8A, assembly GCF_005435025.1. Taxonomy (NCBI): domain Archaea; kingdom Methanobacteriati; phylum Methanobacteriota; class Halobacteria; order Halobacteriales; family Haloferacaceae; genus Halorubrum; species Halorubrum sp. CGM4_25_10-8A. The sequence goes on from NZ_SGTX01000019.1 coordinate 44,349, forward strand.
GAGAGGCAGCCCTTCCCTAGGCGCGCGACCTGAATGAGCGTGCCATCGAGATTCGCTGGTACTTCTGCGTGGCGGTGCACGCGGCTCCAGCCATTCATTCCATCGGTGAGCGTCACCGCATTGTAGTCCAATTCTTGGAGCACTTCCGTCGCTGTCTCCGAGACGACACCTGCGGCACAGACTGTAACTATCTCCTCCTCACGAGGAAGGTCCGAAAGAGGCCCCTTGGCTTGTTCAGGGTTGTCAGTTAATTCGTCGTAGACATCGACGTTGATACTACCCGGTATATGCCACTCTTCGAAGTCTTCTCGGTGGCGAATATCGAGGACCAGTGGCTTGCCGTCGCCATTTCGCAACTGCTCGCTGATTTTTTCCGGCGAGATCTCTTGCATCGGTGCTTGTGGAGAGGAGGTATATCCGCATATGAGTACTGCCGGACATGACCGGCACTGTTAATTTTGACCGGTTCAAAATAATTAGTATGAGCTTGTACGAGGCCACGATTCGGGTTAAACACGAGTGCCCGTACCGGGAGATCTCGGAACGACACCCGGACTTGACCATCCGTGAGTGGCCGCTAAGCGACTGTCAAGTACTGGAAATCACGTCAGAGACGACGCCGACTGATGAGCTGCGTGACGATATTGACCAACTCGGAACCGTTCTGCACGAATCGAAGGGTAACGAAGGGTATCACATCGTCACACAGTCGTGTCTCTGTTCACTCGAACAGTCGATTATCGACCGGTTTGAGAAACACAACTGCCTGTATCAGTCGCCAACGATCTACCGTCAAGGCTGGGAGCACTACACGGTAGTCGCGTTCGACGGCGAGGACATTCGAGAGCTGCTCGGTGATCTTCGCTCCGATAGAGAAATCGAACTGCTCTCGAAAACGTCGATTTCGGAAAAACAGATTCCACACAGTATGCTGGCGCCGGCGAACCAACTGTTCGAGAACATCACTGACCGACAGTTGGCAGCGCTCCAATTAGCACTGGAGAGTGGGTACTACGAGCAACCACGGAAGACTTCGCTTCGAGACCTGGCCGATCAGACGGCAGTCGCTCGCTCAACGTATGAAGAGCACCTTCGAAAAGCGGAGAATAAACTCCTCACGAACGCGGGACAGTTCCTCCGATTGGTTACCGCGACATCGGCAGCCGACCCGCTACAAGTAGAGGAGACCCGACGAACCGAACAAGCCGCCGACTAGTCTGTCATCAGTTTGCCAAACAATCATCTAGCTTATAGCGCCATGTCACCGAATACTTACACACAAGAGCGCTACCGAACACAGTGACAGACGACCACGGCGGGTTTGAACACGCCCGAGAGAACGTTGACGGCCACCCGATGGTGAGTCTGCTCGGCTACGCCAAGCGCTACTGGCCGACCCTTACGCTCGGCGTGCTTGCGGCGTTTCTCACGAGGTTTGCCCGACTGGTCCCACCGATTGTCGTCGCGGCTGCGATCGATCGAGCGATCCGCGGGTCGGCCGACGCGGGACTGCTGACCGACGTGGGTTTGCTGCCGCAGGGCGAAATCACCGGCGAAGCGGCTCGGCTCGCGGTGCTCGAACAGCTCGTGCTCATCGCGGTGCTCGCGTACCTGGTCCGGTCAGTTGCGCGGTTTATCTCCCGGTATCTGCTTCAAGCGACCGCACAGAAGGTTCAGCGTGATCTGCGAAACGACACGTACGACCATCTCCAGCGGCTCTCGATGGACTTCTTCGCCGATCATCAGACCGGCGGTATGATGTCGATCCTCAACAGCGATATCAATCGGCTTGAGCAGTTCCTGAACACGGAGTTCCGACAGCTCATCCGCGTGGTCGCGACGGTCGGCGGAATCGCGATCATCTTGTGGACGTACTCGCCGAAGCTGGCGCTCATCGCGCTCGCGCCGGTCCCGGTCATCGGACTGGCCAGTAGCCAGTTTCTCACCTGGATCGAACCTCGGTATAAATCGATTCGCGAGACAGTCGCTCGACTGAACACGCGGCTCGAGAACAACCTCGGTGGCGCCGCGGTGATCAAATCGTTCGACCGGTACAGCTTCGAGGAGAGCCGAGTCGCTACGCAGAGCGAGGCGTACCACGACGAGAAGGTCGCGGCGCTTCGGATCCGACGGGGGTTCTTCGCGACCCTGCGACTGTTGACCGGCGTCGTATTCGTCCTCGTGCTCTACATCGGTGGCACCGATATCATCAGCGGCGTTCCCGGCGAGGCAGGGGCGCTGACCCTCGGCGGGTTCGCGCTCTTCTTCCTCCTGTTGCGGCGGTTGTACTCGCCGATGCGCCGGGTCGGGAAGTCGGCGAACAAGTACCAGCTCGCGAAGTCGAGCGCCGAGCGCGTGTTCGGGTTGCTCGGCCGCGAGCCCACGATCACCAGCCCCGACTCGCCGCACACCCCTGCGTCGATTGACGGAGAGGTCACGTTCGAAGACGTTACGTTCGCCTACGGGGACCGCGAGCCCGTCCTTCACGACGTCTCGCTCAACGTGCCGGCGGGGACGACGATCGGGCTCGCCGGGGCGACCGGGGCCGGGAAGTCGACGCTCCTGAAGCTTATTCCCCGGTTCCACGACGTCGACGATGGGGCCGTCCGGGTTGACGGGACCGATGTGCGGGAGTACGATCTACAGTCGTTGCGGGACGCCATCGCCATTGTCGAACAGAATCCGTACCTGTTCTCGGGGACCGTCGCGGAGAACATCGCGTACGGCGACCGCGAGACGCTTGAGGCCGAGTGGGCGGGAGAACCGGACGAAAGCGCCCGCGCTCGGGTCGAGCGGGCGGCCGAGGCCGCCGCGGCCGACGAGTTCATCGAAGATCTCCCAGATGGATACGACACGCAAGTCGGCGAGCGTGGCGTCAAACTTTCGGGCGGCCAGCGGCAGCGCCTCGCCATCGCCCGGGCACTGCTCAACGATCCCGAGATCATCGTTTTTGACGAGGCCACCTCAGACGTCGATACGGAGACCGAGGAACTGATTCAGGAAAGCCTCGAGCGGCTGGTCGAGGAGCGGACCGCGTTCATCATCGCCCACCGACTGTCGACGATCCAGAACGCGGACGAGATCGTTGTCATGGATCAGGGCCGGATCGTCGAGCAGGGAGGGCACGACGAGCTGGTTGCGGGCGAGGGAATATACGCGGATCTCTGGCAGGGGCAGGCTGACGCTGCTGCTGCCGACGACTGACGCTCGACCGGGGTGTCGGTATGTTCCCCGAATTATCCAAATATTGAGTAGCACTGAATTAGTGGGCGTGATATAAAATATTCTGAATAATCATATTCTGAATAATCATCTTCTGGAATATCATATCTAGAGATACCATCGACGAGATGTGCCACAATAAGGATAACTGGGTCGCTCTTATGTAGAGCTGCGGAAAGACCCCATAACAAGGCAGTCGATGGTGATATCGACAGATGCGCCTGTGAGATTCAGCGATCTAACGATCCCGAATGTATGAGCGGCCTGTTCCAACCCTTGCTTGGACAGGCCGAGGAACTTCCGCAGCCACGGTTGAACAAGCGAAAACAGACATTCTGCCTGATTGATGTGGACTCCGTCAGGCGATACGTACCTCTCTTTGTGGACGACTGTTCGGTGATCCCGATCCATCTCGCGGTACGCTTGGAGTCCATCTGTCCAGACCTCTCCCAGCCGCTGGGAGAGGTCTTCATACTGTCGGCTGAATATTCTTTAGGCTAGAGTGTGATTCTAGGGTATGGCCACGCTTGACGCCGCCACCCTCGACGACCTCCGCGACGCTCTCGCGGAGGTCGAGGACAAGAAGCCGACACAACGGCTGATGGCGGTGATTAACTACCTCGAAGAAGATGACGCGACGATGGCAGAGGTAGCTGAACGGTACGGATACACCGGTCCATGGCTGTCTCGTTGGGTTGGCCGGCTCGACCGGCTCGCTGATGAGCCGGTCGAGCAAGTCGTCTACGACGATCCGCGTGAAGGCAGACCATCCGAACTCTCTGATGAACAGCACGACCAGTTCGTTGAGGTACTTCACGACTCACCCGAAGAAGTTGGACTAGACGCGCCCGCGTGGTCTGTTCCACTAGCTCGTCACTATCTCTCTGAGGAATTTGACGTTGAGTACTGTGAGCGGCACGTCCGACGATTGATGTCTGAGGCCGGGCTGTCCTGGAAGACAGCCCGGCCGGAGTTCTACAAATCCGACGAGAGAGCCCAAGAAGCCTGGCAAGAAGGCTTCAAAAAAAGCGCAACGACCTGGACGATGAATACATAGTCCTGACGATCGATCAGACGCGGCAGGTTCTCTCGACGCTAATCTATGCGTGGTTTCCGGAAGGAGAGCGCCCGTCACTCTAATGAGTATGAAAACTTTTGTTAGTTAAGCTTGATAGAAGAGTAATGGAGCGCTCACGTCGAAAAGAGATTGAGCATCACTTGACTGAGGAAGAAATCGATGAACTGCTACGTGAGGCCGAAGAC